>NZ_LFGT01000001.1:0-3624 GCF_002078115.1 Halomonas sp. BC2
AGCCGGCGACTTTCAGGTGAACCAGCTGCTCACGGGTTTCCACGCCCTCGGCCACCACTTTGAGCGCCATGCGCTTGGCCAGAATAATGGTAGAGGACACGATCGGACTGTCATCATGGCTGTTTGAGATGCGGTTAATCAGGCTTCGGTCAATCTTGAGCTTGTCTACCGGTACCGCCTCCAGGTGGGCGAACCCCGCGTAACCGGTGCCGAAATCGTCAAGACTGAGGCGGATACCTGCCGACTTGAGGCAATGCAGGCTCTCAACTGCCCGGCCTTCCAGCATACCCCCGGAGTTCGAGGTCTTCCCGAATAACCTCCGGATGACGGAAAGCAATCTCGATGAGTGCCTTTGCCGGCCCTGAGGGTTTACGTCGACCTTGCTCCCATTCCTGCAACGTACGCGGAGAAATATGCAGTACCTCAGCAAACTCCCTCTGGGTCAGGCCGGTTTTACCGCGTGCCTCTGCCACCTCGTTAGGCTCCACACGACTGACTCGTGCGGCTTTGCCCGCTTTCATTTCTTTGACGGACTGGAGTAGCTTGTTGCCAAGCTCCTCAGCACTCAGGGTCTCGTTACTCATTTTCCAATACCTCACGAATCGACTTCAGGATATGCGCGGGTATGTTGTCCTTGACGGCCTTTTTGTAGATCACCAACAGCCAGATCTCGCCATTTGCCAACCTGGTGAAGTAGATAACTCGCACTCCACCCCGCTTCCCTGAACCCGCAACCGACCAACGAACCTTTCTACATCCACCACTACCGGGAATGGGATCACCTATTTCCGGATTGGCTGCCAGCCAAGCGAAGAAAGAGCTCCGCTCCTCTTCAGTCCAAATTTTCCTGGCGTCCGCTTCAAATGTAGGGGTTTCGATGATGGTAAACATACTGACAAATATACGTCATTGACGGAGTTTTGCAAGGTAGGCGGCTAGAAGGGTTAACGCCGCGCACACCGGTGCGAGCTTGCGAGCATCCGACGGCCGCCAGGCCGTGTAGTGCTGCGCTTGGTTATGGCTGCGACGCTCCCAGCTCTCTACTAGCACTATGCAAAGCGCTAGCGGAGCCACAGCCCGAACAATGCGAGGCAAGAACTGAGTACCTGCCACCGCCACAATTTTTCTTAGTGTCACACCACGCCGATTGCGATGATGTGGCCGTTTACCTTTTACTTTCCGACTACCACCAGGAGCGAAACTGCCAAGCCTGTGATGAACCGGAAGACTCTAATACCGGTTAACTTGGCTTGTGGCACGACGCCGACAGTCCCTACCTAAACCCAACTAAAAGCAAAAAGCCGAGCACCCATAACGCCGCGCTCTGCGGCAAATTTGGAGCGCAGCGGAAAATTTGTCCGACAGCAGCGCCTTGTTATGCGAATTTTGCGTCCGCGCTAGATCATACTTTGCTGGACCGGACTTCGCGTCATGACGACAGTACTTGAACAAAGAATTTTTGGAAGTGCTGTTGCACTGCTTCCTTCACTAAAAACCACAATGCTAGGCTCTTCTGAAATAAGTTGCCTATTTAAATCAAACATTGGATTGTTTAAGTGCTGCTTTTCGTCGTAGATAACTGCCCTAGGTATTGAATAATCTTTGGCGTAACCCATTGCTAATCTGGAACCGCTATCATTTCCTATATTGTTCTTGGCGTAACTAGCAGACAATACGATTGAATTGCTAAAAAGGGCCTGTAATCTATCTCGCTCTTGATACCTGCCACTTAGCTCCATTTTGGATTTTGGCGCGGTAAGATACTCAGAAATTAATAATCCACCGCTTGCGACAATATCCTTGGCCAAATCTTTGTTCTTGGCTGGCATAATATCGTTTAGCGGGCTTGGGAGGATTGCAACTGTCTTTCCCTTGGAATCTAAAGCTTGCAGATGAGCAATGGTGTCACAACCCAACGCCAGACCACTAACTATTACAGCACCATTGGCCACCAAGTTAGCAACAAGTTTCCGTTCTATCGCTTCTATCTCTTGGGTGGGATTCAGCAGTCCTATTACAGCAATATTGTTACTTTTAGTGGATAGCAGCGAAAGATCGCCTCTATAAAATAGAAAAATCGGGCGTTCACTATTTTTCACGGAGCCGCGATGTGCAGGGAAATCATCATCTCCAATAGCGACAACGCCATCAACTGCACCCACTGACTCGGAAAGTATTCTTCGCAACATCGATTTTTTCTTGTTGAAGTCCTCAATGGTGATTGTGCCCTCTGACTTAGAGGATTCGTTTAATAGCTTAACGATAGCTTCTTCGGGCTTTGGGGTTGAAAGATTTTTAACAATCCAAGCCCGTCCAATACCTTTATAAATTCTGGCAGCCATGACATTGATGGCGTTTTCGCTACATTTCATATCAGCTTCCCATTCCTCAGATTCTTTTTGGCGTGTTTCCGATCGCGTAGAACACTACCGACCTAGCCCCGTTATCAAACAAAGCTTGCACCATATCTTCATCAATGTTCACCGTTTTTGTGTAGATGTCATCGACTAGTAAGATGTCGCGCCCCCTGATATGCGCTGAAAAATTGCAGGTATCTGAAGCGATGCCCGGATAGGGCATTCGACCATCGTTCTCGAATCCATCAACAGGGTTTCGCAGGTGGGTAGTTCGGGTGTTCGTATGCCGGATAATAAAATCCGATCCATCTGCAAATCCGAGGGTTGAACGAGCATATGCCCCTACCGTTGCCTTAAACAATAACTGGTCTGGACGATAAGAAGCTTCTGCCTTGGCTCTTGGGACGACGCAAACCGTCAAGGTGCTTGCCTCGACCTGCTTGATAATTTCCGGGAAATCTATACCGAGAACCGCATTCAGATCGTTGATCGCGTATCTGATATTTTGTTGGCTCCATTTGTGATGGGGATCATTCTTGAGTTTGTACAGGAAATCCGGATTTCCTGGTTGACCCGCTCCATGAAAGTCGGCATGAAAATAGCCTGGCACATTTCGGTTCAAGAACTGGTTTGCTTCCATTATGAATTTGTTCATCTTGTAATCCTGCGTACATCTATTATCTGGTCAATTCCAATGCCACAAGCAATAGCTGACTCAATGGCCTTTTCATCATTCTCAAACACCAACATGGACATACTTCCTTTCGGAAGTTCAGCCATCAATTGCACGTACTTATCTCTTTGAGATTCAGCGTCTCTATAGATCTTCCGTGTGAACTTCTCGATAAGCCCGTGATGGTTGAGTAACATTTCCGCTCGACATCTGCGACTATTTGTGGCCAAAACAACTTCTTTGTCTTGGACGCGTGCAACTATTTCAATTAGTCGCGGTCTGGCCTTTGTTTCTGAAAGATATTTATGAAATGTGCGCTCTTTAAGTAAGGCAATCTCTTCAAGTTGTTTGTCAGTGATGCCCGGAATAAGCTCTTCAAGTACTTCTCGCGTTATTCTGGTGCCCGGAGTGAAATCAATTTCTATTTGTGTAGATAGAACGCACATCACAGCATCTTTATACGCCAAAAAGTTGGCGTGATCGGAATCCACCAAGGTTCCGTCCAAATCAAATACGATAACTTCCGCTCGCTCAGCTTTGGCCAGCCATTCTTCACGCGCTTGATTTCCGTCAACCATGCTCCGCCTCATTCGC
>NZ_LFGT01000001.1:4400-9038 GCF_002078115.1 Halomonas sp. BC2
CCCGCAATAAACGGCGCGAGGGACGAGCGTCCGGCGACCGCAGGGAGCGAATTTAATTGCTTTGTTAGTTCATTCACGACGAGCCAGTAAAAGCCCAACCCCTGCACTACCAAGTAGCCCAGCACAAATTCTATTGAACAGGCAACGCATAGATGGACGGGAGAACCAATGGCGCAGTCCTTTGCCAAAGAATGCATACCCGGCTATTGCTACCCACTCAAGCATTAAAAACAGCACACCTAAAATCAAGAACTGCAATCCAACAGAGCCTGTAGGGTCAACAAACTGAGGCAGGAATGCTGTAAAAATCAAAATAGCCTTGGGGTTCCCTGCCGCCAGAAAGAACTCTTGCCTCGACAGCTGGAAAAGGCTTTTTCCCGCCAGAGATTCGTTTCCACCGTCGGTTGAGTCTGCAGTCCACAACTGAAAGGCCAGCCAAAGTAGATAGAGCCCCCCTGCTACTTTTATCGCTAGGAACAATTTTTCAGACGTATACAGCACCGTTGCCAGTCCTGTAGCAGCGAGCGTTATCATGACTACAAATGCGACCAACCGACCAATGCCAGCCAAGCAGGCAACCCTGATGCCATAACGCTTCGCATTCGCCATCGAAAGAAGATTATTAGGGCCAGGAGCCATGTTCAAAGCAAAGCATGCTGGTACGAATAATAGGATGGTCATTAAAGTCACAACTGATTCTCCTTTAAGAACTAACAGTGATTATACGCCCTTCCACATAACATTATTGAACGCGCCAGCAAGATCATTGATGTTATATCGCCACTCAAAAAATCATAAACCACTGTTTCTAATAGACTATGTCTGACTCATGGCAGCATAACCAAAATTCGCGTGCCCGCTGCTTTTTGCGATTTCATCATACTCTATTGATAAATTTGGCTTTGGTCACGTAGATTTTTGGAAAAATTGCGCTGGGTCAAAGGATGGGGTGGTTTGAGGAGTGTGGGTGAGGGGATGTGGCGGGATCGGGGCGGCTGGTCGCCGCCTTCGCGCCGGGCCGCCGCTGCGGGTGCCTTCCTCGCTCGTTGCTCTCGCTCGGGCGTTACGCCGCGCTACGGGTATGCTGAGATTTGGTGGCTTGATCGTCGCGAGCTGAAGCTGCCTCCCACAAGGGCGGGTGGGATGAGGCTTGGTGGCTTGATCGTCGCGAGCTGAAGCTGCCTCCCACAATGCAAGTTCGGGGCGGCTGGCGCCGCCTTCGCGCCGGGCCGCCGCTGCGGGTGCCTTCTTCGCTCGTTGCTCTCGCTCGGGCGTTACGCCGCGCTACGGGGGCCGAACGTCTAACACTCACGGGTCACCAGCCACTCCTCTCCCCTTCCATTTTTCTCCTCACTTCAAAGCTCGATGCCTTTTTGGGCTTTGATGCCTTGGTCTTTGAAGGCGTGTTTGACGACTTTCATTTCGGTGACGGTGTCGGCGAGGTCGATGAGGGGTTGGGGGGCGTAGCGGCCGGTGACGATGGCGTGTTGCATGTCGGGGCGGGCTTGCAGGTCGTCGAGGACCTGGTCCAGGTCGAGGTACTCGTAGCGCAGGGCGATGTTGAGTTCGTCGAGCAGTACCATGTGGTAGCTGTCGTCTTGCAGCATGCGCTTGGCTTGTGCCCAGGCGGCGTTGGCGGCGGCGACGTCGCGTTCGCGGTCCTGGGTGTCCCAGGTGTAGCCTTCGCCCATGACGTGGTAGTCCACGTTGGGCAGGTTGCGGAAGAAGGCTTCTTCGCCGGTGCTGAACGCGCCCTTGATGAACTGCACCACGCCTACTTTCATGCCGTGGCCCAGGGCGCGGGCGAGCATGCCAAAACCGGAGCTGCTTTTGCCTTTGCCGGGGCCGGTGAGCACCAGCAAGATGCCCTGCTCTTTGTCGGCGCGGGCAATGCGCTCGTTCATGATTTTTTGCTTGGCCGCCATGCGCTGGGCATGGCGTTCCGGGGTTTTGGCATTTTCGCGCATGGGGGCTCCTTGGGGTGTTTTACGCTTTCAGTACGTAGCGCAGGGTTTCCACGACCTGATCGGTGGTGGTGCACCAGGCTTGGGCCTGGGCGTCGACTTCTTTCAGCGGGTGAACGATCTCTTCGCTGTGCAGCGTGATGTAGGGCTTGGCCAAGGCTGCGCAGTAGCCTGCATCGAAGGCGGCGTTCCACTGTTTGTACTTGTCGCCGAAGCGCACCACCACCAGATCGGCTTGTTCGATCAGGGTGCGGGTGCGGATGGCGTTCACTTTGGAGGACTGGTGGTCGCGCCAGAAGCCGTTGTCCGGCTTGCCCAGGTGGTCGCCAGCGGCATCGGAGGCGTCGTGGTCGGTCACCGGGGCGGTGAAGACCACGTCCAGGCCTGCGGCTTCTGCGCCGCGCTGAATCTCTTCGCGCCAGTCGGTGTGAATCTCGCCGGAAAGGTAGACGTAAAAGCTCATGGTGGCTCCTTGGGGTTGGGGAGTGTGTGTCGCCCTATCATAGCCCACTGGGCTTTATGGAAAAACCTTCCATATTTGATTTTCGGCGACCCGCCTCCCCTGCCCGTTACGCGGCGGGCTGCAGTGCCTGGCCGGTGAAAATATCCGCCACCAGCCTGGGCGCGGAAGGAAAGTAGCCGTGGAAGTAGCTGGCCACCAGCGCGCCCTCGATGTAGATCGGTTCGGCTTCGCTGCCTGCCAGCTTGCGGGTGCGGGCCAGCGGCTTCAGGGAGGTGTCCAGCAGCGAGTGGTGGTAGGTGTGGCCGCGCAGTTCGCCGCGTTGGGTGTGCAGGCTTTGCAGCCCAAGCGCAGTGAGCTTTCCGGCCATTCTGGCGGTGCCGGGCAGTAGCCCCAGCATGGCGTGGCCGTGGCCGTCGCCATCTACCAGCCGCTCTACGCAGCTCATCAGCCCGCCGCACTCGGCCAGTATGGGCTTGCCTGCCCAGTGGTGGGCGCGAATGGCGTCGTGCATGGGCTGGTTGGCGCTGAAGCGGGCGGCGTGGAGTTCCGGGTAGCCGCCGGGCAGCCACAGGGCATCACACTCTGGCAGCGCTGTGTCATCGAGCGGCGAGAAGAAGCGCAGCATGGCGCCCATCTCTTCGAGCACGTCGAGATTGGCGCGGTAGAGAAACGCGAAGGCGTCGTCTTTGGCGATGGCGATACGCACGCCGCGCAGATGTGTCGGGGCAGGCGTGGGGGTCTCAGCGCTGAGCGTGACCCGCTTGGGCAGGCGGCCCAGCCCGGCCTCTTCCAGTACTTTCGCGGCGGCATCCAGCTGGGCATCCAGGCCACCCAGTTCGCTGGCTTGCACCAGGCCCAGGTGGCGGTCGGGAATCTGCATGGCCTCGTGGCGGGGAATGGCCCCCAGCAGGGCAATGCCTTCCGGCATGCTCTCGGCCAGCAGTTTGCCGTGGCCGGGGCTGCCCACGCGGTTGGCGATCACTTCGTGAATGGCGAGATCCGGATGGTAGTTGGCCAGGCCCTGGGCCACCGCGCCGAAGGTTTGCGCCATGCCCCAGGCATCGATGACCGGCAGCGCGGGAATACCCGCCAGCATGGCCAGGTCCGCGCTGGAAGGCGAGCCATCGAACAGCCCCATGGAGCCTTCCACCAGAATCACATCGGCTTCCTGGGCGGCTTTGGCCAGCCGCCAGCGGCACTCGTGCTCGCCGGTCATCCAGGGGTGAAGCTGGTACACCGGCTGGCCAGAGGCGACCTCTTGCACCATGGGGTCCAGGTAGTCGGGGCCGTGCTTGAACACCCGCACGGTGCGCCCGGCATTGCGGTGCAGCCGGGCCAGTGCCGCCGTCACCATGGATTTGCCCTGGCCGGAGCCGGGGGCGCTGATCAACGCGGCGTGTGCTTCACCTTGCAACATGTGGCTTCCTTGAATCATTCATGATCGGTCAATGGCGCTTGAATGGGCACGAACACCGGCGCGCCGTCCACCTCTACCGTGGCCAGCCGCTGGCGGTAGAGCCGCTCCAGCGCGCTGGGCACCAGCATGGTGTCCCGGGGGCCCCAGCAGGCTTCGCCGCTGGGGTAAAGCAGCAGAATGTGGTCGCACCAGCGGGCGGCCAGGTTGAGATCGTGCAGGCACATCATCACCGCGCTGCCCTGGGCGGCCTGTTCGGCCATCAGCGCCATCACCGCACTTTGATGGTGTAAATCCAGATGATTGGTGGGTTCATCGGCCAGCCAGAGGCTGGGGGCCTGGGTCAGTACCGTGGCCACGGCCACCCGCTGGCGTTCGCCGCCGGAAAGCGTATTCACCAGGCGGTCGCGCAGGTGGGCCACGTCCAGCGCGGCCAGCGCGGCTTCGGCGCGGGCGTAGTCGTCGGCACCTTCCCGCTGCCACAGGGAAAGGTAGGGGTGGCGGCCTATCAGCGCGGTCTCCAGTACCGTGGCGGGAAAGCCGTCCAGCCGCTCCTGAAACACCAGCCCCAGCCGCTGGGCCACTTGTCGCCTGCGCAGCTGGCCAAGCGGCGTGTCGCCCAGCAAGCACCTGCCCCGAGCGGGGGGCGTGAAGCCCGGCCAAAGTGTGCAGCAGCGTGGTCTTGCCCGCGCCGTTGGGGCCCAGCACGCCCCACACCTGCCCCGGCTCGATGGTGAGGTTCAGCGCGGTGCCTGAACGGCGCCCCGGCACGTCAATGATCAACTCCTGGGTGGCCA
>NZ_LFGT01000001.1:9636-16694 GCF_002078115.1 Halomonas sp. BC2
AAAGGCCGAGAGCGCCCTTGGCAGGCGCAGTTCCACCACCAGGGTGCGCGCCAGCGTATCGCCCTGCCCCTGAACCACGCCCCAGAGCTGAGCCATGGAAAGCGAGGCGCTGCCCACCGTCAGCGAAAACAGCAGCGCCGCCACGGCCATCAGGGCCAGCAGGCCAAGGGGTGTCCAGCGGCGCAGCGGCATCAGGCGTCCTCGCGCTTCTGGCGCGCCTGGTCGAGTTTGTCGCACAGCAGCTGTGCGCCTTCCAGCAGCCGCGGGGTGGGCCGCTGGATCAGTGAAGGCGGTACGAAGTAGAGGTTCTCCTTGGCCACCGCATCGAGGTGAGGGTATTGCTCCCAGTGGGTCAGCCAGTGGCGGTTCTCTTCGCCCATGCCGCCCGCGATGATGGCTTCCGGGTTGGCGGCCAGCACGGCTTCGTCATCCAGCCTTGGCACCAGCCGTTCCAGCTCGCCAAACACGTTCTCGCCGCCGCACAGGGTCACCACCTGGCCAATCAGGTGTTCGTCACTGACGCCCATCAGCGGTTCGTCCCACACCTGGTAGAAGGTGGGGACCGGGTCGCGTTCGCTATAGCGCGCGGTGAGTGCGGCCATGCCGTCTCGGAACTCGCTGGCCGACTGCCGCCCTATTGGCTCGGTACCGGCCAGCCGGGCGAGTCGTTCGATGGTATGGGCGACGGCTTCCACGCTGCGCGGCTCGATGTAGAACACCGGCATACCCAGCGCTTCCAGGGTCTCCATCTGCTCGGCGGGGTTGCCGGTCACCCAGCCGATGACCAGATCCGGCGCCAGCCCCACCAGCGCTTCCAGGTCGATGCGCGTGTGGCTGCCTACCGAGGCCACCTGCTTGGCTTCCGGGGGGTAGTCGCTGTAGCTGACCACCGCCACCACCTGATCCCCCGCCCCGGCGGCCCAGGTCAGCTCGGTGGCCCCCGGCGAGAGCGTGGCGATACGGTTGGCAGAGGCGTGCAGGCACACCTCTCGGTCGCGATCATCCACCGCGCAGCGTGAATGGTCATGCCCCTGGGCGGCGGCCGCCATGAACGAAAACGCGAGGCCCAGGGCCCCGCGTGTCAGTGTGTCATTGGCCAAAGTGAACACTCAGGAACCCTGCCCGGCCAGCGTTGATGTAGTCGGCACCGTCGAAGGAGCGCGTGGTGGTGTACTCCTGGTCCAGCACGTTCTCCAACGTCACCCGGGCGCTCCACAGCGGCGCAAACTGCCAACCGGCGCGCAGGTTCACCAGGCCGTAGCCACTCAGGCGGTCCTGATTGGCGGCATCCCGATAGCGGTGGTTCTGGGCCAGCCAGGAGCCGCCCACCGACCACTCGCCCAGCTCACGGTCGATGTCCAGACGCAGGCTTTGGGAAGCGCGGTTTTGCAGGCGCATGCCGGTCAGGCGATTCTCCGGGTCGGTGTAGGTGAGCGCCGCCGCCAGCGTCCAGGCGTCGAGTTCGAGCCCAGCGCTCAGCTCGGCTCCCCGAATACGGCTTTCCGGCACGTTGAACTGCAGCCCCTGCCCCGCAATCAGGTTGTCGATGTCGGTCTGGTACAGCGCCGCATCCCAGAACCACTGGGCATACTGGCCGCGTAGCCCAGCCTCGACGGTATGTGACGTTTCCGCTTCCAGATCGGGATTGCCGAAGCCAGGGAAGTAGAGCTGGTTGTAGGTGGGCGCATTGAACGCCGTGCCGTAGCTGGCGCGAAGGGTGTGCTGGTCATCCAGCTGGTAGCCCAGCCCCAGGCTGCCGGTCACTTCCTCGCCGTAAGCCTGGTTGTCGTCGAAGCGCAGGCTCGCCTGTACCAGCAGCGGGGAGAAGTCCAGCAGGGTCTGGGTGAACACGGCGGCATTGCTGCGGCTGGTTTCATCGTAGGCGGTGGTGCTGTCTACCCGGTCTTCGCTGTACTCGGCCCCGGCCACCAGCTCATGGGCCCCTGCGGTGAAGGTGTTTTCCCAGCGGGCAGCACGGATCCTGGTATTAAAGGCAGACTCGCTGAAGCCATCGAAATTATCGCTTTCATCGCGGGATTCGCTGAGCGTCAGGCGGCTACGCCAGCTGTCTGTCAGCGGCAGCTCGCCATATACCCCGGCCACCTGCTGCACGAAGTCGTTCTCGCCGCCGTCGTATTCGTTGTGGCCACGGGCACGCAGGGCCAGCACGCCCGCTTCGGCACCGTTATCAAAGGTGTGCGATACCCGCGCCAGCGCCGATGTGTTGTCGTACCCCTTGTCGTCGCCATCGCGGCGCACGGGTTGGCCATCGGTGGTGAAGTGGCTACCGGCAAAGCTGTAGCGGGTGCCGCCTTCTCGGCCGCTGATACCTGCGCTGAGCCGCTGGGTGTTGAACGAGCCACCGCCTGCGGAAATACGCGGCTGCGGGCCTTCCTCACGCCCTTCGGGGTAAACAGTTGAATGACGCCGCCCATGGCATCGGCACCGTAGAGGCTGCCGCGGGGGCCGCGCACGATTTCGGCGCGGTCGAACATGCGTGGTTCCAGGTACTGCCACGCCGCGCTGCCGCTGGTGGCCGAACGTAAGCGAATGCCGTCGATCAGCAGCACGTTCTGGGCGCTGCCGGTGCCGCGCAGAAAGACGCTGCCGTTCTTGCCGAAGCTGCCATTGCTGGAAACGTCCACGCCCGGCTGGCCGCGCAGCAGATCCGTGATGCTCACCGGGTCCTGGCGGCGAAGCGTCGCTTCATCCAGAACGGTGACCGAAGAGAGGCTTTCGTTGGCGGTACGCGGTGCCAACGCCGCCGTCACGACGACAGGATTGAGCGTATCGTGACTGGCCGAGGCCTGCTGCTGCGCCTGCGCATGAACGGCCATGGGCACGGCGGCCATGGCAAATGCCGCCAGCGTGGCGGTAGAAGATAAACGTTGCATGATGGATCCCTTGCGCACTGTGCTCACCCGCACAGCGTGTTTTTTAGTGGCCGGTGCAGGCGCACACGCAAGGCAGGCAAGCTGCGTTGGCAGCCCACCCTACACCCTGCACATGCCCACCGCATGCCGGTAATCCGTGGCTTTTTCAGCCGTCACTCCTGGGCCGGTCTCCGGGCTGACGAGCGAAAGGAGACGCTTTTTTCAAGCGCCGACCCTTTCCGAACGACCACCTTCCCATGCCTGAGCACAGTGGCGTCCTGGCCGTTCTTGTCTCGATCACCGTTGCGGGGGCAGCGTTGGATTGACGCAGTTGCGTTCACCAACTTCCCGTTTAACTGAGGGCGAAGGGTCGCCATCAGCACCTAAGAGTGCGCGTAAACTAGCAACTTGCGCTAATCAGGTCAATTTTGGCCAGGCGGGGCGTGCTGCACTATGTCGGACTTTATGGCGTGCTTTATGCCGTGCTTTTCAGCGCTTGCACGAGCCCATGGCGCACGTACCACACCTGGCTTGCCTGGGCGGCGGCGTCCTGGGTGAACCAACCGCTGAGGTCCCTCAGGCGGCGCTGGTCCCGGGCCATGGGCACCAGGCCTCGGCCCAGCTCGTTGGCAATCACCACCAGGGTGGCGTGCTGGCCTGCCGCTGCCTCGTCCAGGCGCTGCAGATCTTCGCGCCAGTGGGCGCGCCATTCGTCGCTGCTGAAGTCGGAGTGAATGGCCGCCGAGAGCCATTCGAACAGGCCATGCAGCACCAGCGGAGTGCCGGGGTGCATGACGTGGGACACTTCCTGCAAGCGCTGGCCCGGCGCCAGGCGCCACCACACCGCGCCGGGAAAGCGCTGTTTTACTGCGTCTCGCTTGCCTGCGCTGGCACCGCCGATGAACAGTTGCATTGCCACTCTCCTTTGCCTGCATCGTTGGGCTGATAGGTCAGCTGCCAGCGACGGCCCTGGGCCTGATGGACGATGCCCGCCCAGAAATCCAGCGTTTCGAACCGGCGGCGCAGCTCACGAATCACCCCGCCGTGGGTCACCACCAGCACCTTGCGATGGCCCTGTTCGCGCGCCTGTTGCGCCACCTCTTCCAGCCAGGCATCGAGGCGCTCACGCAACTGGCCAGACGACTCACCGCCGGGTATCTGCAGCTCGCCCGCGCTGTCTATCCAGGCGCGGTAGTGCGGCAGCTCCTTGAGTTCATCGTAAACCTTTCCTTCGTACTCGCCAAAATCCAGCTCTCGCAAGCGCGGCTCCCGGTACACCGGCATGCCGGGCTTGGCCGCCTGTGACCACGCCAGGGTTTCCTGGCAGCGGCCCAGGTCACTGGCATGAATGGCATCGAAACGCTCGCTTGCCAAAGCGTCACGCAGGGCCAGCAGGCCCGCTTCCGCGTCCGGGAACAGCAGCGGGATATCGCGCTGCCCCTGGTACCGACGCTCCAGATTCCAGGACGTTATACCGTGGCGAACTGCCACCAGCTCCACATCAAGACCAGTAGCCAAAGCTCTCCTCCTTCGATAGTGGCACCCACCATGTCACCGTTGATGCCGTGAAATAAGCGCAGCAGCGCCTGACGCACCAGCACGACCCACAAGGCCGTGGCCACCAGCCAGACCCACAGCCCCGGCATGAACAGTGCCCCCAGCAGCAGCGGCAGCAGGGCCAGCACCACGTCTCTTCGGCCCAGCGACTGCTGCCAGCTAAAGGCCAGGCCGCTGGGCTGGGCACAGGGCGTCAACACCAGCAGGGCCACCCCCGCCAGCCGACCCAGCGCGGGGGCCACCACCAGCCAGCCAAGCGGCGCCTGATAGTGCACCAGCGCCCATAGCAGCACCCCTTTCCAGGCCAGCAGAAACACTAGCGCCAGCATGCCAAAGCTGCCCACCACCGGGTCTTTCATGATCTCCCATCGGCGGGCCACGGGCTGGTTGCTGCCCAGCGCATCGGCCAGGTCCATCACGCCATCCAGGTGCAGGCCACCGGAAATGGCCACCCACAGGCTAAGCAGCACCAGCGCCGTGATGGGCGATGGGGTTTGCCACTGGCCCAACAGCAGGGCGACACAGGCCAGCAGCGCTCCCACCATCAGGCCCACCAGCGGGTAGGCGCGAATGGCCCAGCGCCGGGTGGCCGGTGTCCAGGGGCAGGCAACGGGGATCGGCAGGCGCGTCAGAAACTGCAGCGCCAGCAGCATGCCGTACAGGGCATTTTTCATGGTGCGCCAGCCGCCTTCCATTCGATGGACTGCCCGGCCACCACCTCCACCACCCGGTCGGCCTGAGCCGCCAGCCAGCGGTGCAACCTTTGCAGGAATTCAACGTAGCGCCACACCTCTGCCGAGGCAGGCAGGGGCGCTTCGTTGAGATCGTTGGAGACCACCACCAGCGTCACCCCCCGGCGGCGGGCATCGTGAAGCGCACGCACCAACAGTGCAAAGGCTTCCGTTTCACTGACCGGGGCGGCGTCCTCCTGGGTATTGAACATCACCTGGCTGGCCCAGAGGGTCAGACAGTCCAACAGGGCGGCATGGCCGTTGGGCACCTGGGCCACGGCCTGCTCGATGTTGAGCGGAGCTTCCAGGGTGACCCAGTGGTTGGCGCGGCGGGCCTGGTGATGGCCTACCCGTTCGGCCATTTCGCTGTCGTAGATGTCGGCGGTGGCCACGTAGTAACACGTCTTGCCGTCGGCGTACTGCTGAACACACTGCTCCGCCACCAGGCTCTTGCCCGACCGAGCCCCTCCACTAACAAAGACAATCATTCAGCACCTTTAACAACCGATCATTGGTCACACCATCGCGCAGTGCCAGCCTTAGCCAACCACCCTTCAGGCCAGCAAAACCATGGGTATGTCGCGCCAGCATACCTTGGTGAAGCAGGCGTTCAAGCAGCACGATACTGGAAATGCCCCGTTGCCGCTGAGCGGCCCCAGGCCGCACCAGATGAAAGCAGCTGTGGCTGGGCACCACCTCCAGCCCCAGCGCGGCCAGGGCAGCGCCCATGCGCGGCTGCTCACGGGCCAACCACTGGTGGGTACGCCGAGCAAAGCCCTCATCCGCCAGCAGCGGCGGCACCAGATCGGCAGCCAGATGATTGACGCTCCAGGGCGGTTGCTGCGCCTGAAGCTGAGCGATATGCCCCTCATCGGCCAGCACGTAGCCCAGCCGCAGGCCCGGCAGGGTAAAGAATTTGGTCATGGAGCGCAGCAGGATCAACGCCGGGTAGCGTTGGAGCAGCGGGGTCAGCGGTGCAGCCTCCAACGCCAGGTCGATGAAGGCTTCATCCACCACCAGCGAGGCCCCCGGTTTCAAGGCGTCCAGCAGCGCCTCGATAAGCGCCACGGGCAGCAGCGTGCCGGTGGGGTTGTTGGGGCGGCAAACGAATACAACATCAGCGCTGGCCGCCGCCTGCAGCAACGCGGCCGCGGGCGGGTCGAAGGTGCCCGGCAACAGGCCAAGCTCGCTGATGCGCACACCGTGGGCGTTGCAGGCCCGGGCGTACTCGCCAAAGGTGGGGGTGACGATCAGCGCCTGCTGGCCAGCGTGGTGCGCCGCCGCCAGAAAGATGGCTTCCGCGCCGCCATTGGTGAGCAGTACCTGCCCCGGCTCCACGCCTGCGTGTTCGGCAATCGCCTGTCTGGCGGCGCGGTAGTCCGGTTCGGGGTAGCGGCCCAGCCCAGCCAGGCGCTGGGCCAGGTAGCCGGTTACCCAGTCGGGCGGGCCCAGCGGGTTCAGGTTGGCGCTGATATCTTCCAGCGGATGGTCGGCAGGCAGGCCAAAGCGCTGCAGCAGCGCGGCGGCCTGGCCACCGTGGCTTGGCCAATGGTCGAGAGGAAGGTTGCCGGGCTGGTCGCGCATCACCAGGCCACCGTAGCCATCACGAGGCACAGCAGCAGGAAGAACATCAACCAGGCCCCGTGCATCAGCCAAATCGTGGTAGTGATGTGGCTGGCTTGCAGTAAATCATGGGCCGTGCCCAGCGTGGCCCGGTGCGATACTTGCCCCTGGTAGACGTTGGTGCCGCCCAACTGGACGCCCCGCAAATTCGCCACCATCGCCTCGGGCCAGCCCGCGTTGGGGCTTGAGTGGCGGGGTGCCTCGCGCCAGGTGGCCGCCAGGGCGCCTCGCCAGCGCAGAGGTGAGCGGTGAAACACCCCATACAGCACGCCCG
>NZ_LFGT01000001.1:17928-23372 GCF_002078115.1 Halomonas sp. BC2
CGAACGCACGCGGGCATCGGTGGCTCCCGGCAGCGGTCGCGGCGACGCCACCCCGACATCCACCACGTCCACCCGAGCGCCCAGCTGGCGGGCAAACACGTTGATGGCCGCGCCCTGCTGAACGAAGTTGGCGACCATCTGCGCGGTCACCTCCTGGGGAAACGCCGACACGCCTTCAGCGGCCACGCCGTGGTCGGCGGCAAACACCACCACGGCGGGGCTATCCACCCGAGGGCGTGCGCTGCCCGTGATGGCGCTGAGCTGAATCGCCAGCGCTTCGAGCCTGCCCAGGCTGCCGGGCGGCTTGGTCAAAGTGTCGAGGTAGGCACGGGTGCGCTCAGCGGCGGCGGCATCGACGGGGCCGATGTCGGGTAGCCAGGGGTAAGCGGCAAGGGAGTCAGAAGCGGCAGCAGAGGACGCGCAGGGAGGCATGGCAGCTCCAGTGGCAGCAAAACCAGAGATGAAGTGATCGCAAGCGCAGCATGGTAACAGATGCGGGCGGCCAGCGGAGCCGCCCGGGCTGTGGTTACCTTACCGGCAATCAGTAAACGGGGGTTTCCTGCCAGCCACCGCCCAGCGCCTTGAACAGCGTGGCCGTGGCCGCCAGCTGCTCACGGCGCGCATCGGCCTGGGCCAAACGGGCCGAGAGCAGGTTGCGTTCGGCGTCCAGGCGCTCCAGCTGGCTCACCTGCCCCTGGTCGTACATCAGCACGGCCAGCTCCCGGGTGCGGGCAACGGCCTCCAGCTGTTCGTCGATGGCGGCCAGCCGTCGCTCGCTGAAGTCGTAGCTGTAGAGCGCATCGCGCACTTCGTTGAAAGCGGTCAGCACGGTCAGGCGATACTGCGCTTCGGCCTGTTCGGCCAGCGCTTCAGCGCTTTCCACCCCGGACTGGCTACGACCGAAGTCGAACAGCGGCCCCATCACCGAGGCCCCGACGCCCCAGGTGCGGGCCACATCGCTGAACAGATCACTGGTGCTGGCGGCCGCAGTGCCCAAAAAGGAGCTGAGATTGAGCGACGGCAGGCGGTTGGCCTCGGCCACGCCGATCTGGGCGGTGGCCGCAATCAGCGCCGCTTCTGCCGAGCGAATATCGGGCCTGCGCTGGAGCATCGCCGACG
The DNA here is from genome assembly GCF_002078115.1 of Halomonas sp. BC2. Lineage (NCBI taxonomy): Bacteria > Pseudomonadati > Pseudomonadota > Gammaproteobacteria > Oceanospirillales > Halomonadaceae > Halomonas > Halomonas sp. BC2. Next base: position 19,048 of record NZ_LFGT01000001.1, read on the forward strand.
GCATCACGGCAGGTATGCCCACCGGCTGGGCCAGGTCATCCAGCCGCGACGTGCCGGTGTCCAGGGTAGTCAGCAGCTCATCAGGGGACATGCCCACCAGCGTGCCCAGGGCCCCGCGCAGGGTTTCCACCTGCTGCTTGAGCGACGGCAGCTCTGCCTGCAGGTTGCGCCACTCGGCTTCGGCCTGGCGCAGTTCCAGTTCGCTGATGTCGCCATGCTCGAAGCGCAGCGCCTGAAGGCGATAGGTCTCCTGGTACGCGGCCAGGGTCTCCTCCATCAGCGCTTGCTGGGCTTCGGCACTTTTCAGGCTGACGTAGGTGGTGACCACGTCACCGATCACGCCCAGCTCGGCGGCGTCTCTGGCAAACAGGCTCTCCTGCAGGGCGGCCATGGCCGCAGCGCGCTGGTTGGCTAGCCGCCCCCACAGGTCGATTTCATACTCCAGGCTAGCGGCCAGGGAGTACTGGTTGTTGGTGGAGGTCAGCAGCTCCTGCACGGGCTGAACATCGATGGGCAGCGCCGCCCCCGGAGTGCGCTCACGGTTGGCTTCGGCCTGATAGCCCACGGTGGGAAAGCGCTCGGCATCGGCAAACCCCAGCTGGGCACGGGCCTCGCGGATGCGCGCCAACTGAATCGCCAGTTCGAGATTGTCTTCGCTGGCGCGCTCGACCAGCCGGTTCAGCGCCGGGTCTTCGAAGCGCTGCCACCAGCGGTGCCAGTCGTCACGGGCCTGCTGCTCCAGAGTGATATGGGCAGGCCAGCTCTCCGGCAGCTCAATGTCGGGCGTTTGATACTCCGGGCCGACCGCACAGCCTGCCAGCAGCAAGGCCAGCGCCGAGGCAGTGGTGAACGGTTTGAGGCGGGGGCCCCACGGGCGATTCCTGTGCACGCTGATCATCCTTGCAGTTCGGGTGAATACCGATTTAGGGCGGCGTTAAACCAAACACCTGTTCGAAGTGGCTAAGAGTACCTATTATAGCCTATTATAGGGGGCTGACGAAACAGGGGATACATCACACCACCGTGATCCCCCATTGACTTGCAGGGAGGCATTGGATGAGGTTCATCCGCAAGGGGAAGTGGCTACCCACTCTGGCCGGGTTGCTGGCATGCGTGACGTTATTGGCAGGTTGCAGAGACGCCGAAGAGCCCCCCGAGCCTCCGGCTCAGGTGGTCAAACTGTTTGAGACCGGCCAGCAGCAGGCCTTTTCGGGCCGTCGTTTCGTGGGTCGCGTCGATGCCGTGAGCACCGTCAATCTGGCCTTTCAGGTGGGCGGGCGCCTGACCACCTTTCCAGCCGTACAGGGCACCACGCTGGCCAAAGGCGAGCTGATCGCCCAGCTCGATCAAACCGATTACGCTCTGCAGGTGCGCGCCGCAGAGGCGGAATTGTCCCAGGCCCGCCAGCATCTGCAGCGGCAGGAAAATCTGTATCGCCATAACGCCGTCTCCGCCTCGGTGCTGGAAGCGGCCCGCACTGATGCCGAGCTGGCCGCTACCCAGCTGGAGAGCGCCCGCCAGGAGCTGGCCTACACCTCATTGTACGCGCCCTTTGATGCGCTGATTGCCCGCCGCCTGGTGGAAAACCACACCACGCTGCCGCCCAATGCCGAAGTCGTCCGTATTCAGGACATCTCGGAGCTGCGCATTCGCATCAACGTGCCCGAAGCGCTGATGCAGCATCTCGATGGCGAACACGGTTTCAACGCCGAAGCCGAGATCGCCACGCTGCCCGGCGAGCGCATTGCGCTGGAGTACCGCGAACACATCACCGAGCCCGACGAGGTCGCCCAGACCTATCAGGTGGAGTTCGCGCCCGCCCAAGGCGAGCACCTGGTGGCGCTGCCCGGCACCACGGCCACCGTGTTCATCGAGCCCGCCGAGCGGCTGGTGTCCGGGGTGATGATGATTCCAGCCAGCGCCCTGGACACCACCGAGAGCGGTGATTTTCGCGTGTGGGTCTACGACCCCGACGAGGGCACGGTATCGCCCCGGGAGGTCACCGTGGGTGAGCTGAGCGACGACGCCGTGATGCTGGTGGCAGGCGTTCAGCCTGGCGAGTCGATTGCGGCGGCCGGGGTACACCTGCTGCGCGACGGCATGCGCGTCAAACCGCTCAAAGCCGCGCTCTAGGAGGCCTTATGAATATCGCAAAGCTGTCCATAGAACGGCCTTTAAACACGTGGCTAATCGTCTTAATTTGCTTATTTGGTGGTTTGTGGGGATATAACGCCGTCGGCAAACTCGAAGACCCATCCTTCACCATCCCTAACGCGATTATTAATACGCCCTATCCTGGCGCCACCGCGACAGAAGTAGAAAATGAGGTCACCGAACGCCTTGAGCGCGCTATCCAGAAAATGGAGCAGATCGACGTCATCAAGTCGAAGTCGCTACCTGGGCGCTCGGAAATCCAGGTGGAAGTCCACTCCAGCTACCGCAGCCACGAACTGCCGCAAATCTGGGATGAGCTGCGCAACAAGATCAACGATGCCCAGGGCGACCTGCCCGAGGGGGTGCTGGGCTCCCAGGTCAACGACGATTTCGGTGAAGTGTACGGCCTTTTCTATGCAGTCACGGCCGATGGGCTCACCACGCGGGAGATCCGCGACATTTCGACGTTTCTTCAGCGCGAGCTGCTGGCAGTACCCGGCGTGGCCAGGGTGACCACCGCAGGCGAGCGGGAAGAGACCATCTACATCGACATCTCCAACGAGCGCCTGACCACCCTGGGCATTCCCATCAATCAGGTCATCAACACCATCCAGACCGAAAACGCCGTGGAAAACGCGGGCAGCCTGCGGGTAGGGGAACGCCAGGTGCGGCTGGTGGCGCGTAGCGACATCGACAGCACCGCGCTGATCGAAGCCATTCGCATCGGCCGCCCCGGCACCACCGAACAGGTGTCGCTGATGGATATCGCCACCGTCTACCGCGAGCCCAGCGACCAGCCCAACCAGCTGATTCGCTATAACGGCGAGGATGCCTTCACACTCGGCATTGCGGGCGCCGCCAACGACAACATCATCAGAGTGGGCGAAGCCGTCGAAGCCCGCATGGAAGAGCTGAAAAGCCGCCTGCCGCTGGGCGTAGAGCTACATCCTCTCTACGAACAGCACCATGTGGTCAACGATGCCATCAACGACTTCCTGCTCAACCTGGCCATGTCGGTGGCCATCGTGATCGGGGTGCTGTGCCTGGCCATGGGCTGGCGCATCGGCGTGGTGGTCGGCAGTACCCTGCTGCTCACCGTGCTGGGCACCCTGCTGTTCATGGGGCTGTTGAACATCGAGATGGAGCGTATCTCGCTGGGGGCGCTGATCATCGCCATGGGCATGCTGGTGGATAACGCCATCGTGGTCGCCGAAGGCATGGTCACCAACATCAAGCGCGGCCAGCGCGCCAAGGAGGCTGCAGGCAGCGCCGCCAAGCGTGCCCAGCTGCCGCTACTGGGCGCCACGGTGATCGGCATCATGGCCTTTGCCGGTATTGGCCTGTCGGACGATGTCACCGGCGAATTTCTCTACTCGCTGTTCATGGTCATTCTGGTGTCCCTGATGCTGAGCTGGCTGCTGGCGATCACCGTCACCCCGCTGTTTGGCTACTACCTGCTGCGCCAGAAAGGCGACGACGAGGACCAGCCCGCTGACGAGCAGCAAGCAGGCGAGCGCCAGCACGAGAACGAGGAGAACGAGGAGAACGACGACGAGCCCAGCAAGCGCGAGCTGTACGGCGGCCTGCTCTATCGCGCCTATCGCCGGGTGCTGCTGCTGGCACTGCGCATACGCATCGTCACCGTCAGCGCGCTGGTGCTGATCACCGCCGTGTGCCTGTGGGCCTTCAGCCTGATACCCCAGTCGTTCTTTCCGGACTCCAACACGCCGCTGTTCTTCGTCAATGTGGAGCTGCCCCAGGGCACCGACATTCGCTCGACCGCCGACTACGCCGCCGATATCGAGGCGTATATCCTGGAGCAGGAGGACGTGGTATCGGTGGCCAGCTTCATCGGCCAGGGCGCTACCCGCTTCATGCTCACCTACGCCCCGGAGCAGCCCAACACCGCCTATGCCCAGTTCATCGTGCGTACCGAAGACCTGGACGCCATTCCCGCGCTGGACCAGCGCTTCTACCGAGAGCTGAACGAAGCGTTTCCCAGCGCACAGGTACGCACCCAGCGGCTACAGTTCGGCCCAGGCGATGGTGCGGACATCGAGGCGCGCTTTCAGGGGCCCTCCCCGGAAGTGCTGCGCTCGCTGGCCGACCAGGCCCAGCGCATCATGGCCGACAGCCCCTACCTGATCGACCCGCGCACCGACTGGCGTCAG
>NZ_LFGT01000001.1:23581-27767 GCF_002078115.1 Halomonas sp. BC2
CGTGAGGGCGAGCACCTGCTGCCCATCGTCGCCCGCCCCCCGGCGGCCGAGCGGGACGATGTGGCACTGCTGGAAAACCGCAACGTGTGGAGCGCCGCGCAGCAGCGCTTCGTGCCCATCAGTCAGGTGGTCTCCTCCTTCGATACCGATAGCGAGGAAGCGCTGATTCAACGCCGCAACCGGGTGCGCACGCTGACCGTCGGGGCCGACCCCGCCGAGGGCTACACCGCCGCCCAGGCGTTCGACGGCATTCGCGAAGAGCTCGAGGCCATGACGCTGCCACCGGGCTACCAGCTGAGCTGGGGAGGTGAACACGAGGATTCCGGCGATGCCAAGGAGGCGCTGGCCCAGCAGCTGCCCATCAGCCTGCTGGTGATGCTGCTGACCTCGATTTTGCTGTTTGGCAAGCTCAAGCAGCCGCTGATCATCTGGCTGGTGGTGCCCATGTCGGTGTGTGGCGTGGTGATTGGCCTACTGGTAACCGGCCTGCCCTTCTCGTTTACCGCCCTGCTGGGCATGCTCAGCCTGTCGGGCATGCTGATGAAAACGCCATCGTGCTGGTGGACGAGATCGACGGGCAGATCAAGGAGGGCAAGGCGCGCTTTTCTGCACTGGTGGACGCTAGCGTCAGCCGCTTGCGGCCGGTCTTTCTGGCCGCTGGCACCACTATCCTTGGCATGCTACCGCTGCTGGCCGACGCCTTCTTCAACAACATGGCGGTGACCATCATGGGCGGTCTGGCGTTTGCCTCGCTGCTGACGCTGATTGCCGTACCCACCCTGTATGCCATGCTGTTCCATATCAGCAGCGATGAGGTCGAGTCCTGAGCAGGCGCGTTCGGCCCATGAGCGCTTTTTAGCCATCATGGGCCGGGGCCGGGGTCACCCGGCTCATCCTTTCGGGTAATAAAACTACAACTTAAGCTATAAATCGGCTTTTTATTGCCGTAAGGTCTCTATTATTGGCGCCATAAAATGTAAAATAACTACAAGATACTTTCACCGTCTCTACTCATGCAGAGGTTTCTATGCCTGGTTCAACGTCTGGTTCTACCCCCGCAGCCCTTCATCCCAAGGTCGCGGAAGTCACCCAACGCATTCGTGAACGCTCTGCCGAGCGCCGCGCCCTCTACGAGCGCCGCATGGCCGACCAGCACAAGCGTGGCGTGCATCGTGCCGAGCTCTCCTGCGGTAACCTGGCCCACGGCTTTGCTGCCTGTAGCCCCCAGGAAAAAGACGCCCTGAAGCTGATGAACAGCGCCAACCTGGGCATCATCTCGTCCTACAACGACATGCTGTCGGCCCACCAGCCGTTTGAAACCTTCCCGGAAACCATCAAGGCGGCGGCGCGGGCCATGGGTTCCACCGCGCAATTTGCGGGCGGCGTACCGGCCATGTGTGACGGCGTAACCCAGGGCCAGCCGGGCATGGAACTATCGCTGTTCTCCCGTGACCTGATTGCCATGGCCACGGCGGTGGGGCTGTCACACAACATGTTCGACGCCGCCATTTACCTGGGCGTGTGCGACAAGATCGTGCCGGGCCTGTTCATCGGTGCCGCACGCTTTGGCCATCTGCCCGCCATGTTCGTACCCGCAGGCCCCATGCCCAGCGGCCTGCCGAACAAGGAGAAAGCGCGCATTCGCCAGCTGTATGCCGAAGGCAAGGTGGGCCGCGAAGAGCTGCTGCAGGCAGAGTCCGACTCTTACCACAGCCCCGGCACCTGCACCTTCTACGGCACCGCCAACTCCAATCAGCTGATGATGGAAGTCATGGGCCTGCACCTGCCGGGCACGTCGTTCGTGAACCCCGGCACCGAGATGCGCGAAGCGCTGACCCGCTACGCCACCGAACAGACCATTCGCAATACCGAAGCGGGCGGCGAGTACCGTCCGTTCTACAAGCAGATCGACGAGCGCGCCATCGTCAATGCCGTGGTCGGCCTGCTGGCCTCCGGCGGCTCGACCAACCACACCATGCACCTGATTGCCATGGCGGCAGCGGCGGGCATCACCCTGAACTGGGACGACTTCACTGATCTCTCGGCGGTGACCCCCAGCCTGATGAAGGTGTACCCCAACGGCCAGGCGGACATCAACCACTTCCAGGCCGCAGGCGGCATGAGCTACCTGTTCCGCGAACTGCTGGGCGCTGGCCTGCTCCACGGCGACATTCCCACCGTCTTCGGCACCGATCTGACCGCCTACACCCAGGAGCCCTTCCTGGAAAATGGCAAAGTGGTCTGGCGCGAAGGCCCGGAGAAGAGCCTGGACGAAGAAGTGCTGCGCCCGGTCGCCACGCCCTTTGCCCCCACTGGCGGCCTGACCGTCATGAAAGGCAATCTGGGCCGAGGCGTGATCAAGGTCTCGGCGGTGGCCGAAGAGCATCGAGTGGTCGAAGCGCCGGTCAAGATCTTCGAGGATCAGAACGAAATGAAAGCGGCGTTTGAGTCGGGCGACCTGGACCGTGATGTAATCGTGGTGGTGCGCTTCCAAGGCCCGAAAGCCAACGGCATGCCCGAGCTACACAAACTCACTCCCTTCCTGGGCGTGCTGCAGGATCGTGGCTTCAAGGTCGCGCTGGTCACCGATGGCCGCATGTCCGGCGCGTCGGGCAAAGTGCCCGCCTCCATCCACATGAGCCCGGAAGCGCTGGATGGCGGCCCGCTGGCCAAGCTGCGCGATGGTGACGTGGTGCGCCTGGATGCCAATGCCGGCAGCCTGGAGGTCAAGGTGGATGCCGCTACCTGGGCCGAGCGCCCGCTGGCCGTTGCCAATCTCGACCACTACCACGTCGGCCTGGGCCGCGAGCTGTTTGCGGGCTTCCGTCATCTCGCCATGCGCGGTGAAGAGGGAGCCGGTTCGCTGGGGGGCTTCGAAGCCGATGACCTGGCCCGCCAGCAAGATCAGATCTTTCAAGAGGACGCCTGATGCGACCGGCACTGATCGGTGATATTGGCGGCACCAACGCTCGCCTGGCGCTGGTAGCGCCTGGCGAGGTAACGCCCCACGATATCCTCAACCTGCCCTGCGCGGACTACCCCGGCGTGATCGAGGCGATTCAGGATTACCTCGCCCGCGTGGGCGCGACCGGGGATAACGCCCCCGAGGAGGCCTGCCTGGCCTTCGCCTGCCCGGTGCACGCCGAGCGGGTGAAAATGACCAACAACCACTGGGACTTCATGAAAAGCGACGTTCAGCAAGCGCTGAACCTGTCGCTGTTCAAGGTCATCAATGACTTCACCGCCCAGGCGTTGGGCGTGCCCCACGTGGGCGAAGACAACCTCGTCGAAGTGCAGCCCGGCGTCGCCCAGTCGCACTCGACCCGTCTGGTCATCGGCCCGGGCACCGGGCTGGGCGTGGCCGGGGTGTTTCCCGGCCAGCATGCCTGGATTCCGCTGCCCACCGAAGGCGGGCACGTCACCTTTGCACCTACCGACACCACCGAGCGCGCACTGCTGGATGTTTTCCTGCAGCGCCACCAGCGGGTCAGCGTCGAGCGCATCCTGTGCGGCCAGGGGCTGCTGGAACTCTACCAGGCCCACTGCACGCTGGAAGGCCAAGCGCCACGTTGCGAAACCCCCGCCGAGGTGACCCAGGCGGCCAATCAGGGCGACGCCCTGGCCACGGCCACCCTGCTGCGCTTTTTGAAAATCCTCGGCGACGTCTGCGGTGACGCCACCCTGACCATGGGCGCACGCGGCGGCGTATATCTGTGCGGTGGCATTCTGCCCCGGCTGCTGGCGTGGCTGCCTAAATGCGAACTGCGCGCCAGCTTCGTCAACAAGGGGCGCATGGGAGCGTACAACGCCGATATTCCGGTGTGGATCGTGACCCACCCGTGGACCGGCCTGCTGGGTGCCGCCGAAGCGCTGCATAACGAAGAAGTCTTTTAAACCGACGGAAACACGCCATGGCTGCTGTGACCTTTGACGTGCCGTTCGTACTCGGCATGATGCGCCTGCATGAAGCGCAAGAGATGCACCAGGCAAGCCAGCTGGCCGACTGGATCGAAGCCCGACTGGAGCAAGGCCTGCACGGGTTCGACCATGCCGATATTTACGGCAGCGGAGCTTGCGAAACGCTATTCGGCCAGGCGCTACGTGCCCGCCCGGCGCTGGCCAAGCGGCTCCACGTGGTCACCAAAGCCAGCATTGCCAACGACAACCCGAGCGCGGGCGGCCAGTT
>NZ_LFGT01000001.1:28291-31253 GCF_002078115.1 Halomonas sp. BC2
ATATGCTCAATGGCCCGCAAGCCCTGCCCCGAGAAGCCTGGTATGAACTTCTGGAAGCAGCCCGCGGCCACTGCGTCGCTTAGTACGCCCACTCAACATTGATGCCAATAATGACAAGGAACGATCTATGACGCCGGTGATTGCTTTCGGTGAAGCCTTGATTGACATGCTCTCCAGCCGCCTGGGCGACGACACGGGGCCAGAGACCTTCACCCCCTACGCAGGCGGCGCGCCAGCCAACGTGGCGGTGGCCTGCGCCCGGTTGAACGTACCCAGCCAGTTTCTGGGCATGGTCGGTGATGATACGTTTGGGCACTTTCTGATCCGTGAGCTGCAAAGCCACGGCGTGGACACCCAAGGCGTGGTGCTGACCCGGGAGGCCCGCACGGCGCTGGCCTTCGTTTCCCGAGACAGCCATGGCGAGCGCACTTTCGACTTCTACCGCCCACCCGCCGCCGACCTGCTCTACCGCCTGGAGCACCTGCCCCACGGCGTGTTCGAGCAGCCTGCCATCGTGCACCTGTGCAGCAACAGCCTGACCGACCCGGAAATCGCCGACACCACCCTGGCCATTGCCGCCATGGCCAAGCGAGCGGGCTGCCTGGTAAGCGTGGATGCCAACCTGCGCCATAACCTGTGGGCGGACGGCTCGGCGGATGTGTGGCGGGTCACCGAGCTGATCGATAGCGCCGAGCTGGTGAAGGTCTCGCTGGAAGAGCTGGACTACCTGCGCGGCGACCATCCCAGGCAGGCGTGGCTCGCCGAGCGCATGGCCGCCGGTGTGAAAGTCATCGTGATCACTGACGGCCCCCATGACGTGGTGCTGAAAGGCGTTGGTATCGAGCAGACCATCACCCCGCCCAGCGTGACGGCCGTGGACACCACTGCCGGTGGCGATGCCTTCATTGGCGGCCTGCTGGCGGAGCTTTCCCGGTTCGGCATCCGCACCAACTGGCATCAGGACAGCGCGTTTCTCAGCCGCGCGGTGGACATTGCCTGCCGCTGTGGCGCCCATGCCGTGACCCGCCCCGGCGCTTATGCCGCCCTGCCCACCCACGCCGATATCGAAGCCCTGCGCGGCTCCGCAGGCTAGCGCTCAGCGTCGCCGAGCAGTCTACTCGGCGACGCTCTGAGTGAGGCCTTCCATGATCGCCACCCGACCGCTGACCAGGTTCAGCGTGATCGGCTGACGGCGATGATCCACCAGGCTCACCTGGCTGATGCTGCGCTGCTCGGTGGCGCCCTCGATCAACATTTCCAGCGTTCCGTGATCGCACCACCAGAGGATCCTGACGGTCAATCCATCGACGCTGCCCGCCGCATGGTCGCAGGCGAAGTGCTCATCGAAGGCGGCCTGGCCGTTACTGCCCTGGCGCGCATAGTGCAGCGCCGTCTGCGTTTCGCCTGCCGACAGCCATAACTGCTGCTGGTAGCCCTGCTGCAGCGAGAGCGCCAGCCGCGTCCCCGGCTTCAGCGTCAGGGTCATCTGCCCTTGCACGGCCGTGCCTTCCGGCAGGGCGATACAGTGCTCCCCCACCGTTTGCAGCGAGCGAGGCGAGAGATGGCGGGGGGCGCCGAGCGCTCGAGCCGCCTCACGGGTGAAGCGCTGATATAAGCGCACGCCGCGATGCGTTGCGCGCAGCGCAAGCTCCCTGGGCAGACTCATGGTGCCCCGCCAGCCCGCTTCAGGGGCATGGTTGGCGTACTGCCAATTGTTCAGCCACGCCAGCGCCAGCCGCCGCCCAGGGGTATTCGACCAGCTCTGCACCGCGTAGAAGTCCCGCCCTTCGTCCATCATCAGCACGCTATCCGGGGCGTTGTCATTGGTGAAACGCTGGCCGTCGAAATCACCCACAAAGTACTGGGTAAACGAGCCAAACGGGTTATCCGGCGTAGCACCAATGCCTACCACCAGCACCCAACGCGACGCGGGCTCATGGGGCTCGGCGCCTTCCACCGGTAGCTCGAACAGGTCCGGGCACTCCCAGGGGTGCTGGGTGTGCGCGCCCTCGCCCGCCCCAAAAGCGCTGGCAAACTGCCACGCCAGCAGGTTGGTCGAGGTATAAAAGTGAATCTCCTGCCCGCAGGCCAGCGCCATCACCCAGCGCTGGCTGGGGGCATGCCACACCACCTTGGGGTCGCGGAAATCCTTGAAACCGGGCGGCGGCAGGACGGGATTCCCCGCATAGCGCTGCCAGGTCCGCCCCTTGTCGCGGCTGTACGCCAGGCACTGGGACTGCTGGTAATCCTGCGGGTCATCGGAGAGCACCTTGTGGCAGGTATAGAACGCCAACAGCCCAGGCTTGTCATCGAACAGCCCCGTGACATTGTGCTCATCCACCACGGCGCTGCCGGAAAAGCAGGCCCCTTCTTCATCGGGCGCCAGCGCAATGGGCAAATGCTGCCACCGGCACAGGTCACGGCTGACCGCATGCCCCCAGTGCATCGGCCCCCACTCGGTTCCCAAGGGGTGGTACTGATAAAACAGATGGTACTCGCCTTCGAAAAACACCAGCCCATTGGGATCGTTCATCCAGCCCATCGGCGGGGTGAAATGCACCACAGGCCGCTGGGGCTCAAAATCCGCTAACGTCATGCTTAAAACCTTAACTTAATCGGTCAACTTAATCGTTTAAGTTAGCGTATCACGACTCCCCTCCATGCGTACTCCTCCCCTTTAGGCGTAAGTATAAAAAAGTTCGTCGCATTCTGGCGTGAAAGCGAAGCAATTCCTGGTAAAGCGCGATGAACCTTGCTTATTGCGGAGGGCCATGTGAGACGGCCATGACCAGTGATGAACATCGGCGCGTGATGGATTCATTGGGCGACTGCCTGGGCAGGCACCAGTGCCGCCATCATCGCGGGCTAAAGCCCCCTCCCACCGGGTCATTGCCCAGCCCTCCTGTGGGAGGCCAATTCATTGGGCGACTGCCTGGGCAGGCACCGATGCCGCCGTCATCGC
>NZ_LFGT01000001.1:31929-39110 GCF_002078115.1 Halomonas sp. BC2
GGGCTAAAGCCCCCTCCCACTGGGTCATCTCCCACCGGGTCATTGCCCAGCCCACCTGTGGGAGGCCAATTGATTCACGCCAGTCAGCATAGAACCTAAAAAAAGCCCGAGCATGACAACATGCTCGGGCAAACGTCCTGCTCACATGACCCGACATCAGTGAAGCAAGTGACGAGAGTGCTCGGTACGGTATTACGGTGTTAGCTGGCTAGCCATCAGTGATGGAAGCGCTCGGCGGCCTGACGGGCCAGTTCGCGGATGCCGTCCCAATCTTCGGCATCGACCATGGCTTTCGGGGTCAGCCAGGAACCGCCAACGCACATCACGTTGGGCAGCGAGAGGTAGGATTCAGCATTGTCCACGGTGATACCGCCCGTGGGGCAGAAACGTGCTTCCGGGATCGGCGCACCGAACGCCTTGATTGCCTTGGCACCGCCGCTGGACTCCGCGGGGAAGAATTTGAAGCGGCGGTAGCCGTACTGCCAGCCGGTCATCAGCTCGGAAATGGTAGAAACGCCCGGCAGCATGGGCACCGGGCTCTCGACGCCGTAGCGGTACAGCGCCTCGGTGGCCCCCGGCGTCACCACGAAATCGGCGCCGACCTGTTCGGCCTGGCGGTACTGGGCAGGCGTGAGCACCGTGCCGACACCAATGCTGGCCCCCGGCAGGGCTTCTTTCATGCGCTTGATGGCTTCCAGCGCGCAGTCGGTGCGCAGCGTCACTTCCAGAACGCTCAGGCCGCCCTCTACCAGCGCACGGCCCAGCGGCACGGCATCCTCGATGCGCTCGATGGTAATGACCGGAATGACTTCGGCCTTCAGGCAAATACTGTCCAGCTCGGCGGTGCGCGTTGAGGGTAACTGTTTATCGATGGTCATCAGTGAATCTCCAAGCAAATTGTTATTGGCGAAGGCCTGCCGTCAGGGCGCCCAGTAGATCGCCAGCGGGCAAGATAAAAAGGCGCGAATCGGCAGTGTCCGAACGTCGTCACCACTCATGGCGTTGGCCAATACGGCACGCTTGTCATCGCCGGTAATGTGCAGAATGTGGCGTTTTGCCTGATGCAGGCGGTCCGCCGAGAAGGTAATACGCGGCTGCGGCTGGCTGGGGGTGCGCACGGCAACCAGCGGCTCGTCGGTGGAGAGCGCCAGCCCCAGCTCCTGGCTATCCGGGAACAGTGAGGCCGTGTGGCCATCTCCGCCCATGCCCAGAATCACCACGCTGGCGGGCCAGGCAAGCCCTGCCGTGGCCTCGGCCACGCTGGCTACGCCCTCTTCCGGCGTGCCGTGCGCCGAGGTCAACGGTACGAACGTAGCCGCTGCTGCCGGGCCTTGCAGCAGGTTGTCGCGCACCAGTTTGGCGTTGCTGTCGCTGCTCTGCTCATCCACCCAGCGTTCATCGGCCAGGGTGATGTCCACCCGCGCCCAGGCCAGCGGCTTTTGCGCCAGCGCTTTGAAAAACGGCACCGGCGTCGAACCGCCCGATACCACCAACAGGGCACGCTCCTGGTGCGTAAGGTCGGCCGCCAGGGCTTGATAAACGGCTTCTGCCAGCTGCTCGGCCAGCGCTTGTCGTGTAGTGCTCATCTCAATAATCCTCGTACCAGCTGCGGCCGTCCTGGGTGATCATGGCAATCGAGGCCACCGGCCCCCAGGAGCCTGCGGGGTAGCGGCGCGGCGGGGTCTCGCGTGATTTCCAGCCGTCGATCAGTTGGTCGCACCAGCGCCAGGCGTGCTCCACTTCATCGCGCCGCACGAACAGGTACTGCTGGCCTTTCATGACTTCCAGCAGCAGACGCTCGTAGGCATCCGGGATACGCGATTTCGGGAAGGCATTGTTGAAATCCAAATGCAGCGGACCGGGGCGCAGGCGCATGCCCTTGTCCAGGCCGCTATCCTTGGTGAGTACCTGAAGGGCGATGCCCTCTTCCGGCTGCAGGCGAATGATCAGCTTGTTGGAAGCGATGCCACGCTGGTCCGGGTCGAAGATGTAGTGCGGCTGCTGGCGGAAATGAATGACGATTTGCGACAGCTTTTCCGGCATTCGCTTGCCGGTACGCAGGTAGAACGGCACGCCCGCCCAGCGCCAGTTGGACACTTCGGTCTTCATGGCCACGAAGGTTTCGGTCTGGCTCTGGGTGTTGGCGCCCTCTTCTTCCAGGTAGCCCGGCACGGCCTGGCCATCGCTGGTACCGGCAATGTACTGGCCACGCACCACATCGCGGCCCAGCGCTTCGCCGGTAAATGGCTTCAGCGCCTTGAGCACTTTTACCTTCTCATCACGGATGGCATCGGCATCCAGATTGGAAGGCGGGTCCATGGCAATCAGGCAGAGCAGCTGCAGCAGGTGATTCTGCACCATATCGCGCAGCTGGCCCGCGTCGTCGAAATAGCCCCAGCGCCCTTCGATGCCGACCTTTTCGGCCACGGTGATCTCGACGTGAGAGATGTGGTTCTGGTTCCACTGGGTGCCGAAGAGCGGGTTGGCAAAGCGCAGGGCAATCAGGTTTTGAACCGTCTCTTTACCAAGATAGTGGTCGATACGATAGATGCGAGACTCGGGGAACACGGCACCAATGGCGTCGTTGATCTCTTCCGACGACGCCAGGTCATAGCCAATCGGCTTCTCGACGATCACCCGGGTGTCGTCATCCAGGCTGTTGCTGGCCTGGAGATTGTGGCAGATATCGCCATAGATCCGCGCCGCCACGGAAAGGTAGACCACCATGGGGCGCCGTGCGCCTTCACGCCATTGGCGAAGTGCGTCGTAGCCGTCCACTGTGGTGAAGTCGAGCTTCAGGTACTCCAGCCGTTGCAGGAAGCGCTCCATGCTGGCCTTGTCCTGCTCGTCCTTTTTCAGACGCTTTTGCAGCGCGGTGCTGACCAGCTGACGAAACTCGGCCGTGTCGTGCTCCTGACGCGCCAGCCCCATGATCCGAGTGCTCGCCGGCATCAGCCCTTCGCGGTCAAGATGATACAGCGCAGGGAACAGCTTGCGCATGGCAAGGTCGCCTAGCGCCCCAAAAAGCGCTAAATCAATAGCGTGATTCGGATCGCCCAGCGGGGCATGTGACTGGCTCATCTCAACTCCTGTTTATAATTAGGCCATCTAATGTAGTTAGATTACCTAAAAGCTATCTTATATGAGGCACTATACGCAATAATTCGTGTAATTTTACTACAAAATATTATCGCCTGCTGCCCTTTCCGGTGGGTTTTACAACGGCGATGTCGCGCCCTGACCGCCTACGCTTCTACCTTTACTCTACGCCCCTTGGATACGCCACCCCTCCTCCCCCCAAGGAGGAGGTGGCCTTGCGCTGAATTAGCGACGCTGGCAGTGAACAAAGCACGTCTAACAACGAACGTGCCCGACAACAACAACGTCACAACGAGGTATGCACATCATGGCAATGGTTCGTCCATTTTTCACGCCGCTGCTCGCCGCTACGCTAGCAGCCACCGCCACACTCCCCGCCTTCGCCTTTGAGGATGACCGTTTAACCATCTGGATGGGCGACAATAAAGGCCAGGAAGGCATCCGCGCGGTCGCCGACCAGTTCTTAGAAGAGACCGGCATCGAAGTGGAAGTCGTGTTTCCGGACAACCTGACCGACCGCTTCCAGCAGGCGGCAGGCAGCGGCCAAGGGCCGGATATCGTGATTTGGGCCCACGACCGCATGGGTGAATGGGCACAGAGCGGCCTACTCAAACCGATTGCACCCAGCGACAGCTTCCGTGAAGCGTTCTACGACTTCACTTGGGAAGCCACGCTGTGGAACGGCGATACCTATGGCTACCCGGTTTCCGTGGAGTCCCTTGGCCTGATTTATAACAAGGCGTTGGTGGATACCCCGCCTGATAGCTTCGCGGAACTGATCGAACTGGACGCCACCCTGGCCCCCGAGGGCAAAAAGGCCATTCTGTTCGACTACAGCGAGCCCTATTATGGCTGGACCCTGCTGGCCGCCAACGGCGGTTACCCGTTCAAACAAACCGATAGCGGCTATGATGTCAGCGACATTGGGGTCAACAATGCCGGTGCCCTGCAGGGAGCCGAGCTGCTGGTGGAGCTGATCGAGAGCGGCGTGGTGCCCCGGGGCACCGACTACAACCTGATGGATACTCGCTTCAACCGGGGCGAAGTCGCCACCATGATCAGCGGCCCCTGGGCATGGCCCAACCTGGAGCGCAGCGGCATCGATTATGGCGTGGCGCTACTGCCCCGGGTAGGCGACGAGCGCGCCCGACCGATGTTTGGCGTGATGACCGCGATGATCAACTCCGCCACGCCCAACGACTTCCTGGCGGTGGAATTTTTGGAGAACTACCTGCTGAGCGAAACGGGCATGCGCACCTTCAACAGCGACGGTTCGCTGGGCGCAGTGGCGCATATCGATTACCAGGCAGAGCTGGCGGACAACCCCAACATTGCCGCCACGCTCGACAACGCCGAAGTGGGCATGCCGATGCCCAACATTCCTGAAATGGGAGCCTTCTGGGCGGCCATGGAGCCAGCGCTGCAAAACATCGGCAGCGGGCGCCAATCGCCCCAGGAAGCGCTGGATGCCGCTGCGCGGCGCATGCGTCAGTAGCCTCTCTTTTTTGCTCATCTGCCCAGCGGCATTAGCCGCTGGGCAGCTTTCAGGAAGCCATCATGTATACCACCAACGCGTCTCGTGGCCTTCCCCGCCATCGCTCTCGCCATCTTACTGAACGCTACACACGCTGGGCCATGCGTGGCGTGATTGCTGTTTTGGTGATTGCGCTACTTTGGTTAGTCTTGGCCTTTCATTTGAACGGCCAGTGGATGTTTGCTCTGCTGTTTTTGGTACTTGGCGGCTCGCTGGGCGTGGTCTTCACCAAGCGCACGCTGATGAGCCATCGCTATATCTTTCCTGCGATTGCCGGACTTGGCGTGTTCGTCATTTTCCCGCTGTTGTACACCATCGGGATCAGTTTTAGTAACTACAGCTCTACCAACCTGCTCTCGGAAGAGCGGGTGCGCAGCCAGTTGATGAGCCAAACCTATCAGGAGGACGATGATGCGTTCGATCTCACGCTTTATGCCGAAGGCGACCTGGTGCGTTTGCGGCTGGAAAACGAGCGCCAGCGCTGGATGTCGTCACCGCTGAATCTGACCAATGTGGAGTCTCGCCAGCTAGGCCTGCAGGCGGCCAGTGATGCCCCCACTGCAGACCCGCTGCCCATGCGCGACATCATTCAAGCGCGCAGTGCCCTGCAGGGGTTACGCCTGATCACTCCCGAAGGCACCGAGCTGCGCATGGCCGGTATTCGCCAGTTTGCGCCCATGCTCGACCGCTACGAGGCCCGGGAGGATGGCACGCTATATGATCGTCGAGACGACCGCGTGCTGACACCGGACCACACCATCGGCTTTTTCGTCGCCGACGATGGCCAGCGCATCACTCCGGGCTGGCCGGTCAACGTGGGCTTCTCGAACTACACGCAAATCTTCACCGACCCGGACATTCGCGGCCCGTTCATGCAAATTTTCGTATGGACCTTCGTGTTTGCCAGTCTCACCGTGGTGTTCACCCTGGCCGTGGGCTTCGTGCTGGCCTCTTTGCTGCAGTGGGATCAGCTGCGCGGCAAAGCGATATACCGCACGCTGCTGATTCTGCCCTACGCCGTCCCGGCGTTCATTTCGATTCTGATTTTCAAGGGCATGTTCAACCAGCACTTCGGTGAAGTGAACATGATTCTGGATACCCTCTTCGGCGTGCGGCCCGAGTGGTTCACCGACCCGTGGCTGGCCCGCAGTATGCTGCTGATCGTGAACACCTGGTTGGGCTACCCCTACATGCTACTGCTCTGCATGGGCTTGATTCAGGCCATTCCCCAGGATTTATACGAAGCCTCGGCGGTAGACGGCGGTGGCCCGCTCACCAACCTGTTCAAAATCACCCTGCCGCTGATCATCAAGCCGCTCACGCCGCTGCTGATTGCCGCCTTTGCGTTCAACTTTAATAACTTCGTGCTGATCGCGCTGCTCACGGGTGGCAACCCGGACATTCTGGGCGCCAGCACCCCGGCGGGCACCACCGACCTGCTGGTGAGCTACACCTACCGCATCGCCTTCCAGGATGCCGGACAGAACTTCGGCCTCGCGGCCGCCATTGCCACACTGATTTTCCTGCTGGTGGCGGGCATGTCGCTGCTCAATTTGCGCCTTTCCAAAGTGAAGGTATAGGAGGTTACACATGGCCATGGTTCAACCCCGCTCCGTTGGTGTGCGCCGCCTAGGGGCGCACTTAGCGCTGATCTGCTTTGTATCGCTGATTGTCTTTCCGCTGCTGCTGGTCATCTCGATTTCATTTCGCGAGGGCAACTTTGCCACCGGCAGCCTGATTCCAGAAAATTTCTCGCTGGAGCACTGGTCGCTGGCGCTGGGGATTCCTTGGGAGCGGCCAGACGGCACCGTAGTGCAGCCGCCCTTCCCCGTGCTGCTCTGGCTGTGGAACTCCATCAAGGTGGCGGTGGTGTCGTCGGTGCTGATTCTCATGCTCGCTACCACCAGCGCCTACGCGTTTGCCCGCATGCACTTCAAGGGCAAAGCGCCGCTGCTCAAAGGTATGCTGATTTTTCAGATGTTCCCAGCGGTGCTCTCGCTGGTGGCACTGTATGCCCTCTTTGACCGGCTGGGGCAGTTCGTCGGTTGGCTAGGCATCAATACGCACGGCGCGCTGATTGTGGCTTCGCTGGGTGCGGTAGCGCTGCATATCTGGACGATCAAAGGTTATTTCGAATCCATCGATGGCTCGCTTGAGGAAGCTGCCATGGTGGATGGCGCCAGCACTTGGCAAGCGTTTCGCTACATTCTGCTGCCGCTCTCTATCCCAATCTTGATGGTGGTGTTCATTCTGGCGTTTGTGATGAGCATTATGGAGTACCCCATGGCCTCGGTACTGTTGGTCGACGAGCACAAGCTGACGCTCGCCGTGGGTGCCCAGCAGTACCTAGCCGACCACAACCAGCGCTGGGGTAACTTCGCCGCCGCTGCTGTTCTCTCCGGCCTACCGATTACTGTGGCGTTTTTGATCTGCCAACGCTGGATTATTGGCGGTTTGACCGCCGGAGGCGTCAAGGGCTAGGCCGCCCACCGCTCGAGGGTTTCCTCGCTTGAGCATGTTGCTCATGACCGGCGCTCATCAGCGCCGG
>NZ_LFGT01000001.1:40207-60765 GCF_002078115.1 Halomonas sp. BC2
CGGGGAGGACGTCAAGGGTTAGGTAATCTTTAGCACTACAGTCGTAACTACTGCCGTGATCGTTCATGCTAAGAAGCCCATTGGCGGCCCAAGGAGTTAGGTTTTTGGACTGATGGTGCGTTCTTCTCGTTACTGCTATGTTGAAAGATTGTTCATGGCTGAAGCGAGGAGCGCGATGATGGCGGGTGGATGGGCGAAAGATGGCGCTGAACACGAGCAGATGGAGAGCACGCTGGAGGATGCGGTGCAGCGTGCGCGTAGCCAATTACCCCGCGGCGAAAGTCTTGAGTTTTGTGAGGAGTGTGGCGACCCCATTCCCGAAGCACGCCGCAAGGCTATTCCTGGCGTTCGACTCTGTGTGGTGTGTCAAGGTGAATTGGACAAAAAGCAGTCGGCTTATAGTGGCTACAATCGTCGGGGCAGTAAGGATAGCCAACTGCGTTGAGATGGGGCTGTATGTCTACGCGTCCTGGTCGGTGTCCGGCAACTGCTTGAAATAGACATAGCGGTGAAGGCGAATCGCTGGGCGAATCAGCATTCGAGAGCGACGGTGTTGCCGTCCGGTACTTTGACGTCGGCGGGCGTCATGTCAGCCAGCGCGACGTGACTGAAGGATGCAATCAAGATAGCGGCGAGAGTATGCTGGATGGTCATTTCAGTCTCCTTGGGTTTTGTATCAACCGCTTTAAATAGCGGCTGTATAGGGGATACACACAAGGAGACCGATTGGATGCACTCTTTTTAAAAAAAATTAATTATTTAAAAAATTATCGGCTTACCCCGTCCACCGTGACTTGGCGAGGGCAGGCGTTGCCGTTGGAGTCAAACAGATGGCAGCGCTGCCCTGCCAACCCCAGTTGTGACGCTTGCCCTTCTTCAAGCCGGGTTAAACCATCCAGGCGTTGGGTTAAAGGCGCTTCAATGCCCTCTACCTGCCAGTGGGCCAGAGTTTCATAGCCCAGCTTTTCGGCCACCATCAGGGTCGCGCTCAGCGTTGCATCCGCTTGCTCCGCCGGCACGAAGTCTTCGGCCCGCAGCCCCAGCGTGGCATGTTCACCGGCCTGAAGCTGATGACCGCTCACCGCCACCGCCAGCGTTTCACCGCTGTGCAGGCGCACCACGGTTTGGCGCTCGCCGGGGTAGACCACCGTCACCGGCAGCGTATTGATACGCGGCGAGCCGATAAACTCCGCCACCTCAAGGGTATTGGGAAAGTGATACAGCGACAGCGGCGCGCCTACCTGGGCAATACGCCCCTTGGAGAGCAGCACGATACGATCCGCCAGGGTCATCGCCTCGACCTGATCGTGGGTGACGTAGATCATGGTGGCGTTTAAGCGCTTGTGCAGCGCGGCGATCTGTACCCGCATATCGACTCGCAGTGCGGCATCCAAATTGGAAAGCGGCTCGTCGAATAGGAACACTGCAGGCTCTTTGACCAGGGTGCGGCCAATGGCGACCCGCTGGCGCTGGCCGCCGGAGAGATCCTTGGGCTTGCGCTCCAGAAGCTCGGTGAGGTGCAGCATCTCGGCGGCGTGCTCCACGCGGCGGCGAATTTCTGCTTTGTCGGTGCGTGCCAGCTTCAAGCCAAACGCCATGTTCTCGGCCACGCTCATATGCGGGTAGAGCGCGTAGGATTGGAACACCATGCCGATGTCCCGCTCCTGGGGCGGGATCTCGTTGATCCGCTGGCCATCCAGCTGCATATCTCCTGCGGTAATGTCTTCCAGACCCGCAATCATGCGTAGCAGCGTGGATTTACCGCAGCCGGAGGGGCCCACGAACACCACGAACTCGCCGTCTTCGATGGTGAGGTCGATATCCCGGGAGATTTCGACGCCGTCAAACGACTTGCCGATGCCGCTAAGGGTCAAACGTCCCATGATGCGTCCTCCTGAGCCTGTGGGCAGCGGGCAATTGCCACGCCAAACGGCGGCAGCGTCAGCGTACCGGCCTGCCACTCGCCGTTTAGCCACTTAGGCGCATCCCCCAGCGCTTCAGCACCCTCGGGAGCCGGGCGGGTCACGGTTTGATCGCTAAAGTTGAGTGCTACCAACAAGCGCGTTTGCTGATAGGTGCGCTCTAAGCAAAGCACCTCGTCGCGTACCGGGTGATAGCGCACGTCGCCTTTGACCAGCGCGGGCTGGGTGCGGCGGAAGGCTAAAAACGCGCGGTAGGCATTGAGCAGCGAATCAGCATCCTGCTCTTGCTGGTCCACCGCCAAACTTGCGTGGGAATCGGGCACCGGCAGCCAGGGAGTAGCGCTGCTAAAGCCCGCATGGCGGGCGTCCGCCTGCCAGGGGTGCGGGGTGCGGCAGCCATCGCGGCCTTTATAGGCAGGCCAGAAGGTGATGCCCGCCGGATCGACAAGCTGCTCGAACGTCAGCTCCGCCTCGGGTAGCCCCAGCTCTTCGCCCTGACAGAGGCATACGCTGCCCCGCTGGCTGAGCAAGAACACCATGTACAGACGCAGCTTATCGAGCTGCCCCTGGGCCTGCCAGCGAGTTGCTAGCCGCGTTACGTCGTGATTTCCCAACGCCCAGCAGGGCCAGCCATCGCCAATGCGCGCTTCCATTTCAGTAAGCGTTTCGTGCAAATAGCCGGGGTCGGCTTTATCGGTCAGCAGGTTGAACGAGTAGCACATGTGCAGCCGCTTGCCGCCCTGGGAGTACTCCGCCATCACGCCGAGCGCGTCATCGTCGCCCACTTCGCCCACGCTGGTGGTGCCGGGGTACTCATCCAGCAGCGCCCGCAGCCGCTCCAGAAACAGCAGATTTTCCGGCTGGGTTTTGTCGTATTGGTGGAGCTGATAGCCGTAGGGGTTATCAGGGCGAACGCCCAGGAAGCTCTCGATAATTTCCTGGCGCGGCGGGTTGTCTTTTAACTCGCCGTGGGTGCAGAAATTCACCGCATCCAGCCGGAAGCCATCCACGCCGCGCTCCAACCAGAAGCGCACCTCTTCCAGCATGGCGTCGACTACCGCAGGGGTGCGGAAGTTAAGGTCCGGCTGGCTGGCCAGGAAGTTATGCAGATAGTACTGGCAGCGGCGGGTATCCCACTGCCACGCGCTGCCACCAAATACTGACTGCCAGTTGGTAGGCGGCGCGCCGTCGGGCTTGGGGTCGGCCCATACGTACCAGTCGGCTTTGGGGTTATCGCGGCTTTGGCGGCTCTCCTCAAACCAAGCGTGCTGGTCGGAAGAGTGAGACATCACCTGATCAATCGTCACCTTCAGCCCCCGCGCGTGGGCCGCTTCGACCAGGCGGTCGAAGTCTTCCAGCGTGCCGAACATCGGGTCAACATCGCGGTAGTTGCTGATGTCGTAGCCGAAATCTTTCATCGGCGAAGTAAAAAATGGCGAGAGCCAAATCGCATCGACGTTTAATGAAGCGATGTAGTCGAGCTTGTCGATCACCCCTTTCAAATCGCCAATGCCGTCGCCGTTACTATCCATAAAGCTGCGCGGGTAGATTTGGTAAATCACCGCGCCGCGCCACCAGTCGGCCCCCTGGCTGCCAACGTAGTGAGAAGTAGAAGGTGTCTGCATCATGGTGAGTCCTTATCCTTGTTATTGCCGACGGTTTTATTAACAACCGAGTAATTACCCATAGTCGGCATGATGCAGGCTACGCCAAGGGATAAAATCCTCCCCCCGGGGGAGTGCAGGCGTAGGTGCGGGGAGGAGTGGTAACGCGGCGCCTTACTCCCCCTGGATATGCGCCAAGAGCTGTCCGGCCAGGGCAATGGCCTCGTCCCGGCGGCGGATATTCTGCTTTTGGTAGAGGCTGCGGATATGGGTTTTTGATGGTGGTCGGTGCTACCGAGAGCTGCTCGGCAATCTGTTCGTTGGAGAGCCCGGCGTGAATCAGCCCCAGGATTTGCCATTCGCGGCGGGTCAGCGGCGAGGTGCGGATCAGCTCTGGCACGTCGGGCCTCGCGACAATATCCGCGATGACCGTTTCATCTAGCATTAAGCGTCGGGCGCAGCCGAAATCCTTCTGTTGGCCCGCCAGCGCCAACAACCGTTCTGCCCTCGCCTGCTCTAAAGCCGCTATCGTGCCGCTGGCGAGTAAGCCGTTGAGCAGTTCCCCAAGCGGTTTCCCCAAGCGCAGAAAACTGCCTACCAGCGCGGTACGGGAAGCCAAGCTGAGCGCTTGATGCATGTGGTGGCGGGCCTGCTCCTCGCTGCCTGCATACCACGCCGCGGCCGCGAGGCAGAGCTGGTTGCGATTGGCATCGGTGACTAGCCCTAACCTTTGGGTGTGCGCTTCTAGCGCCTCTAACAGCGTACGGGCCTCATCAAAGCGGCCCAGCAGCGTAAGTGCCCGGGCGTGATTACGTACGTTGCATTGGGCAAAGTGGTTGGTGGCCCCTTCGGTAACGGGAGCGGGCGCTTCTTGGCGCCAGCGCTCCACCGCGTCGAGATCTTGCGTGGAGTGCCACCAGGCCAGCAGCGTGGCGTGGGCGTTAGCGACCCAGTCGATATGGTAATCGCCTTCGGCCAGGATTTTACGCAGCCGCCGGATATGGTCGGCGCACTGAGCCTGATCGCCACGGCTCTGGGCAATTTTGGCCAGTTGAATATGGCACTGCAGCGTCCATCGCTCGCCCTGGTTATCCAGCACGGCAATGCCTTTCAGCGCGGCCTGCTCGGCTTCATCCAGGCGGTGCCACTCCCAGAGCACCTGGCTGCGAATCCGGTAGAGAAATTCCGCCACGGGCAGGTGCTCAAGCTCTGCTCGCTCCAGGTGGGCAAAGGCGCGTTCTTGAATATCGTAGGCAGCCTGCAAGCGCCCTTGAGCCACCAGCGTTTCCGACTGATGGCAGAACGACCACAGCAGCAGCTGATGATCCTCACGCTGACGTGCCAGACGCTCCACCTCGCGCACCCGCTGCAGCGACTCATCCAGATAGCCCAGCACAAAGCGCGCCTCGCTCAAAATGGCGGTCGCGGTCAGCGGTGTGGAGGCTAAATAGCGGGCGGGCACGGCCAGCGCCTGTTCGGCGAGCGGAGCGGCACGCTCGGCGTTGCCTTGATTGATCGCTAACTGGGCACGCAGGGTGGCAAACTCCGCACCCAACACCTGCCACTCGGACACCTCCAGCTGCGCTTCGATCCAGCTAATCACCCGTGCGGTGATATCAAACTGAAACTGGGCGTGGGATACCCAGCCGTAAAGCAGCGCCAGCTCCGGGCGTGTCGAGATTTGCGGCTCTCCTAGTAGCCCGAGGCCTTGAGCCAGCAGCGCGTAGGCCCCACTGGCAAGCAGTGCAGGCCCTTGAGAAACCAGTAGGCTGGCCACATCATCGGGCGTTTCCGCCAGAATGGCCTGGCGCAGCGCCATGACCGGGTCATCGAGCGCCAGCCAGGCCTGGCTGGCCCGCTGATGCAGCGTGCGCTGGGTGGCCAGGCTCAGCTCATGGCGGCGGTGGTGCAGGTAGTCGCCAAACAGGCGATGAAAGCGATACCACTGGGAATGCGGATCGGGCCGTTCGATGAACAGCCCGGCCTGCTCGAAGGCCTCCAGCCGCTGCGTCAACCGCTCCCCTTCCAATAGCCGCGCCATCAGCTCGGGAGAGAACCGCTCCAGCACTCCCAGCTGAAGCAGCAGTTCACGCTCCTCGCTCGGCAAGGTAGTGGTCAGCAGTTCGTCGAACCAGGCGACGAAATCGGGATGCGCGCCGCTTAGCCGTTCCAGCAAGGCATCGAAACCTGCTCGGGTGGTGGTGCGCTCGACCAGCCAGTTGAGCGCCATGGCCCACCCTCCGCTCAAGCGTAGCGCGCGCTCCAGGCTCACTCGGGTAGGCGGAAAACTCAGCTGTTCGGCGCACAGGGTATGCGCCTCTTCACTGTCGAATGCCAGGCTGTGCAGGTCGATCTCTTCCAGCTCACCGCGCAGCCGCAGGCTGGCAAGTCCCAGTGCCGGGCGTGACCGGCTGGCCAGGGTCAAGGTCAGCCAGGGCGGCTGATGGCGCAGCCAGTGGGCCAGCGCGGTGAGAATCTCGGGGTTGGCAAGATGCTCGAAGCCATCCACGACCAGTCGGCAAGGCGTGTGCTGTTCGGGTAGCTCCGTCAACCAGCGCTCCATGTGGGCAATGCATTCGCTGTCATCCCCCGGCGTCAGCGTGACCAAAGGGGCCAACAGGGTGTCCATGGCCGCCTGCCAGTAGGCCAGAAAGCGGTGCGTCTGATTATCCTGCTCGTCCAGCCGCAGCCAGCTTGCCTGCTGCTCCAGGACGGGCAGCCGCTCGGCCAGCAGCGTGGTCTTGCCATAGCCCGGTGGCGCCTGAACCACCAGCAGGCGCACCTGCTCGTTCAACGCGAAGTGGTCGTTCAAACGCGGCCGCGCCACCGTACAGGGAGGTAGCGGCGGCGCCTTCAGTTTTTCCTTGAGCAGCAGCATCGGTGCCTCCCTGGGTCGAGTTTAACGAGCAAAAAGCCCGCGACGGAGCGCGGGCAATCGGCATTGGTGAAACAGGTAAGGAAACCTGCCAGGCATGGTGCGATGGGTTAGAACCAGATTTCGCTCTGCACGCCAAAGCTCCACTGGCCACCGGTAAAGCCATCGTTGCCAAACGAGTCTTCCATCGTGTAGCCGTTCAGCTCGGCATCCCAGTCAGTATAGGAGGCGAACAGACGAATTTCAGGACGCTTCCAGAAGCCACCGACATCCGGCTTGAAAGTGGGCGCAATGGTCAGCTTGCCGAAATTGCCGCTGACGGCATTGCGGCCATTGAAGCCATTGGGGTCCAGATCCATGTACTGGTAGCTACCTTCGTACTGCATCTCGAAGTTCTGGGTAATCTCGTTGGCCAGACGCACGTTCAGCGTGGCCCAGGAGTAGCTGTCGCCATCGGCAAACCGGTCGTCGCTGA
Source organism: Halomonas sp. BC2 (assembly GCF_002078115.1). Taxonomy (NCBI): domain Bacteria; kingdom Pseudomonadati; phylum Pseudomonadota; class Gammaproteobacteria; order Oceanospirillales; family Halomonadaceae; genus Halomonas; species Halomonas sp. BC2. The sequence goes on from NZ_LFGT01000001.1 coordinate 47,084, forward strand.
CCTCTGCCAGAATCGAGGGCGCAATGCGCCACTGCGGGGCAATGTAGGTGGTGCCGTAGACCGCCAGGCGAGTCGCCGTGGCGTCGTCGGTCAGGTCGCCATTGCTGCCCAGCCCTTTCACTTCCGCCCCTAGCCCCTGGCCGTGCAGCAGCGCCGCTTTGAAGTTACCCTCGCCCAGGCCGAAGAAGCTGTCGCCGTGATACGCCACCATGGTGTGCCAGCCGCTGTCGGCGGCGGTCTGGCCTACGCCGATGTCGCGCTCGTCGTTGTCGGCGGCCGACATCACGTTCGCCATGACCTGCCAGTTACCGAAGTAGTTGTTGGAGGTCAGAATCAGGTTGTCGGTGTTGCTGCCTTCACCGTCCAGGCCGGGGTTTTCGCGGTTGATGACGTCAAAGTCACTGAAGCTACGGCCATACAGCGAGAAGTTGGACTTCCAGTTATCGGCCAGTTGAATATCGTAGATACCGCCACCGGTACCGGCCAGGAACACGACGTCGCTGTCCAGCCAGTGGATATCGAAGTTATCCCGGTCGAAGCGCTTACCCGCCCAGATGGAGGCATTTTCGAAGGCCCCGGTGAAGCTGGGCAGGTCGCTGAACTCGGCATAGGCCTGACGGACGTTGAGGTTGGTATCGTCGCCAACCCAATCGTTGCTGGAGTTGGTGCCAGCGGCCAGCATGGTGGTGTAACGGGCGCGGGCGCCGTTATCGAACTGCATGCGGTAGTTGAGAATGGCTTCGGTGTAGGTATCGGGCTCGTTGCCCAGACGACCCACGGCACCGCCCAGGTTACCAGCTGGGGTCACGTAGGGGCCGCCATCGATGCTCTTGCGATCTTCGCCCAGCAGCAGGCCAGAGCGGGCGTAAACGTTGAACGAGAAGCCCTCTTCACCGCTGGCCTGGCGCTCTACTCGTGCCAAGCGCTCTTCGAGGTCGGCATCGGTGGTGGCGGCCGCTGGGGCGCTGGAAGGCGGTGGCGTGGCTCCCTGCTCGGCCAGATCGGCGCGGCGCTCTGCGGCGTCTGCGCGCTGTTCGGCCGCCGCGATGCGCGCCTCCAGCTCAGCAAAACGCTCTTCGAGGGACAGGTTGGCACTGGCCAAACCGCTCATGCCCAGGCTGGCAGCCGCCACCGCAATGGCCAACGGCGTCTTGAACGCTGTCTTGTGCATTGTATTAAATCCTATTGTTTTTAAACGCGAGGCTCTTGAAAAACGATTGTTTTTAAAGCGCTATTGTTTTGATCGTATTGCCTGCTCCAGGCACTGACTTTCCCTTGACGTACTTTCCCTTGAATGTTGCAAAGCAACTCGTGTTTCGAGCCAGCAAGCAACAACCACTAAAACTTAATCGATTAAGTGTTAGTAAACCAACATGCTTTTGCTAATTATCGACCAATGTCTAACCTGCTATTTAGCCTTGGAAAAAACACCCAGCACGGAGTTAGACAAAAGTCGCTATTGAACTTCATGCCGACAGACGGCTAACTGGCACCTCAACTTAATCGTTTAAGTTGGCGCTGTCAGCGCCTTGTGACTTCACTCCCATAACAATAAACGTCGAGGAATACCGTTATGAAAAAGACGCTTCTTTCATCTGCGATTGCCCTGGCCAGCCTTGCCAGCGCCAGCGGTGCGGTCCAGGCCGCCGACCTGACCATCTCCTGCGGAGCCGTGGGTGCAGAGCTGACCCTGTGCCAGGAGGGTGTTCGCGCCTGGGAAGAAAAAACCGGCCATCGGGTAGACGTCGTCTCTACGCCCAACTCATCTACCGAGCGCCTGTCACTCTACCAGCAGATTCTCTCGGCCAACTCCAGTGATATCGACGTCATGCAGATCGACGTGGTGTGGCCCGGCCTGCTGGCCAACCACCTGCTCGATCTTCGCGAGGTATTGGGTGACGACGCAGCCGAAGGCCACTTCGAAACGATCGTGGTCAACAACACCATCGATGACCGGCTGGTCGCCATGCCCTGGTTTACCGATGCAGGCGTGCTTTACTACCGGGAAGACCTGCTGGAAAAGCACGGTCATGACGTTCCGACCACCTGGCAGGCACTCACCGAAACGGCCCGCGAGATTCAAGCGGCCGAACGTGACGAAGGCAACAGCCGCATGCAGGGCTTCGTGTTCCAGGGGCGCGCTTATGAAGGGCTGACCGTCAACGCACTCGAGTGGGTTGCCAGCTTTGGTGGCGGCACCGTGGTCGATAACGACGGCGAAGTGACCATCAACAACGAGCGCGCCGCAGAGGCTCTCGATCTGGCTGCCTCCTGGGTGGGCGATATCGCCCCGGAAGGCGTGTTGAACTACACCGAAGAGGAAGCCCGCGGGGTTTTCCAGGGCGGTAACGCGGTGTTCATGCGCAACTGGCCCTACGCCTGGGCGCTGGCCCAAAGCGATGACAGCGACGTACGCGGCAAGGTGGGAGTGGTCCAGCTGCCGGCCGGTGGTGATGAAGGGCAAAGTGCTGCGGGCCTGGGCGGCTGGAACCTGGCGGTCTCTCGCTATAGCGACAACCCCGAACTGGCCGCTGATCTGGTGGCCTTCCTGACCGGCGAGGAAGAGCAGAAGCGCCGCGCCATTCAGGCGTCCTACAACCCCACCCTGGATGCGCTCTACCAGGACGAGGAAGTGCTGGAAGCGGTGCCCTTCTTCGGCACGCTCTACGACACGTTCACCAATGCCGTCGCGCGTCCGTCTGCGCCTACCGGTGATGCCTATGGCCGCGTCAGCAACGCCTTTTTCAGCACCACTCATGACGTGCTTTCCGGCAGCAAGGATGGCGCCCAGGGCGTTGCCGATCTGGAAGGCGAACTGCTGCGCCTGAAGCGTCGTAACTGGTAATTGCGGAGACTCCCATGCCGAGCACTTCTCACCACGACGCGCCCTCCGGGGCGCGTTCCATAGCGCCCCCAAGGCGCCAGCGCGGCACCAAGGTGCGCCGTCAACGGGTCAAGGCGGCCTGGCTGTTCCTGGCCCCCATGCTGATCGCTCTGACCCTGGTGGCTGGCTGGCCGCTCCTGCGCTACGTTCTTTTTGAGCTTTACCGATGCGTCGCTATCGGACCTGGGTGCGGCCAACCTGATCGGTTTCGAAAACTATCTGGTCTATGAGGATGGTCGTTGGTTCGGCGTACTGGCCGACCCCATCTGGTGGCGCTCGGTCTGGAACACGGTCTACTTCTCGGTGGTATCCGTGTCACTGGAAGTCATCTTCGGCGTCATCGTGGCGCTAATCCTGAATGCCGAATTCAAGGGCCGGGTGATCGTCCGGGCCGCGGTGCTGATCCCCTGGGCCATCCCGACCATCGTCTCTGCCCAGATGTGGGCATGGATGCTCAACGACCAGTTCGGCATCATCAATCATATGTTGATGGCCGTCGGCATCATCGACAACCCCATCGCCTGGACCGCCAGCGCCACCTACTCCATGTGGGCGGTCATCATGGTGGACGTATGGAAAACCATTCCCTTTGTTGCGCTGCTGGTACTGGCCGCGCTGCAGATGCTGCCCAAGGATTGCTACGAAGCCGCCGAAGTGGACGGCATTCATCCGGTACGCGTGTTCTTCAAGGTCACGCTGCCACTGATCACACCCGCGCTGATGGTGGCGGTGATCTTCCGCCTGCTGGATGCGCTGCGCGTGTTCGACGTGATTTACGTACTGACCTCCAACTCCACCAGCACGATGTCGATGTCGGTCTACGCCCGCCAGCAGCTGGTCGAGTTTCAGGATGTCGGTTACGGCAGCGCGGCCTCCACGCTGCTGTTCCTGATCATTGCGCTGGCCACCATTGCCTACCTCTATCTGGGCCGCAACAAGATCCAACTAGGAGGTGACTGATGACCACTCGTCAGCTAGCTAAAATAGCCAAACGCGTCGGCTTCTGGGCGCTGATTGCGCTCATCATGGTGTACGCGGTCTTCCCGTTCTACTACGCGGTGATCACCTCGCTCAAACCCTCCAGCGACCTGTTTCGCGTGGAACTGTGGCCCTCCAACTGGAACCTGAACAACTACGTTCAAATCTTCAGCCAGACCAGCTTCCTGCGCGCCATCTTCAACTCGATCATTGTCGCGTTCAGCGTGGTGTTCATTGCGCTGCTGCTGGGCATTACCGCGTCCTATGCGCTTGGGCGGGTACGTTTTCGCGGTCGCTCCACGGTGCTGCTGGTGATCCTCGGGGTCTCCATGTTCCCCCAGGTGGCGGTGTTGTCGGGGCTCTTCGAGGTCATTCGCGCGCTGAACCTTTACAACAACCCGGCGGGCCTGATTCTCAGCTACACCATCTTCACCCTGCCGTTCACCGTCTGGGTGCTGACCACGTTCATGAAGCAGCTGCCCATGGAGCTGGAAGAGGCCGCGATCATGGATGGTGCCACCCCCTGGGTCACCATCACCAAAGTGTTTTTACCGTTGATGTGGCCCGCCATGGCCACCACCGGACTGCTGGCCTTCATTGCCGCCTGGAACGAGTTCCTGTTCGCGCTGACCTTCACACTCACCGATGCCCAGCGCACGGTGCCTGTGGCCATCGCCCTGCTCTCGGGCGGCAGTGCTTATGAATTGCCCTGGGGGCCGATCATGGCCGCGTCCGTGGTGGTGACCGTGCCACTAGTGATTTTGGTGATCATCTTCCAGCGCCGCATTGTGTCTGGCCTGACGGCTGGCGCGGTGAAAGGCTGACCCGATAGACACTCTCAATGAATTCGCTGATGACTCTCAGCAACCGTTTTAAGGAACGATGGTATGCAAGACAATACGATGTGGTGGCGCGGCGGCGTTATTTATCAAATCTACCCGCGCAGCTTTCTGGATAGCCGTGGCGACGGCGTGGGTGACCTGAACGGCATCACCGAGAAGCTGGACTACGTGGCATCGCTCAACGTGGACGGCATCTGGCTCTCGCCCTTCTTTACCTCGCCGATGCTCGACTTTGGCTACGATGTCAGCGACTACCGCGACGTGGACCCGATGTTCGGCACCCTGGACGACTTCAAGGCGCTGCTGGCCAAGGCCCACTCGCTGGGCTTGAAGGTGATGATCGATCAGGTGATCAGCCACACCTCGGATCAGCACCCCTGGTTCAAGGAGAGCCGTCAGGATCGCACCAACCCCAAGGCGGACTGGTTCGTCTGGGCGGACCCCAAGCCCGATGGCACGCCACCCAACAACTGGCTGTCGATTTTTGGCGGCCCGGCCTGGACCTTCGACTCCCGCCGCCAGCAGTACTACCTGCACAACTTCCTGACCAGCCAGCCGGACGTCAATTTCCACAACCCGGAAGCGCGTCAGGCGCAGCTGGACAACATGCGCTTCTGGCTCGATCTGGGCGTCGATGGGTTCCGTCTGGACACGGTCAATTTCTACTTCCACGATGCCGAGCTGCGGGACAACCCGCCGGTGCCCAAAGGCGAAGCCAAAACCCTGGGCGCCCCGGAAGCCAACCCCTACACCTGGCAGCGCCACGTCTACGACCTCAGCCGCCCGGAGAACCTGGGCTTCCTGCAGGACCTGCGCGCCTTGATGGATGAGTACCCCGGTACCACGACGGTGGGCGAAATCGGCGACGACAACCCTCTGGAACGCATGGCCGAGTACACCGCCGGAGGTGACAAGCTGCACATGGCTTACACCTTCGACCTGCTCAACATGCCCCATTCGGCGAGCTACCTGCGCGAAGTCATCGAGCGCTTCCAGCGCTTGGCGGGAGACGCCTGGCCCTGCTGGGCCACCTCCAACCACGACGTAGTGCGCAGCGCCACTCGCTGGGGCTCCGAAGAGGACCCGCACGCTTACCCCAAAGTCATGCTGGCCATGCTGTTTTCGCTACGCGGCAGCGTGTGCCTTTACCAGGGCGAAGAGCTGGGCCTGCCGGAAGCCGACGTGCCCTTCGAGCGCATTCAAGACCCCTATGGCAAAGTGCTGTGGCCCGAGTTCAAGGGCCGCGACGGCTGCCGCACGCCGATGCCCTGGAACGATGGCGAACAGGGCGGCTTCTCGGCAGTCGAGCCGTGGCTACCCATGGAGCCCCGCCATCTGGCCTTATCGGTGAGCCGCCAGCAGTATGACCCCAACGCCACGCTCAATAGCGTACGCGCCCTGCTGGCCTTCCGGCGCCAGCACCCCGCGCTGTTCGATGGTGACCTGAACCTCGTGGACGTCGGCGACGATCTGCTGGGCTTTACCCGGCAAAAAGGCGACGAAACGCTGCTGTGTGTCTTCAACCTGACCGGCCAGACCCGGCACGCTTCGCTGCCCGTCGAAGTGACCAGTGACCTGGCCGTGGCCAACTTCACCGCCACCCGGGACGGCAGCGCGCTGACGCTACCGGCGTACCAGGCTGCCTTCATGCAGGTTGCCTGACCGCCACCGTTACCTTTAATAATGATAGCCGACCCGATCGCGGGTCGAGGTCGGCAAGGAGTTACCATGGCAAGTGTTACGCTTGAAAAGGTCAACAAGGTCTTTGGACGTGACCACATCATCAAGGATGTGGATCTGGCGATTGGTGACGGTGAATTCGTCGTGTTCGTTGGCCCCTCTGGCTGTGGCAAGTCCACCCTGCTGCGCCTGATCGCCGGGCTCGAGTCGATCACCGACGGCGACCTGAACATTGGTGGCACGGTGGTCAACGACCTGCCGCCACGGGAGCGCGGGGTGGGCATGGTGTTTCAGTCCTACGCCCTTTACCCCCACATGACCGTCTACGACAACATGGCATTTGGCCTGAAGTTGGCCAAGACCGCCAAGGAGACGGTACACGAGCGGGTCATGACCACCGCCAAAATCCTTCAGCTCGAAGAGCTGCTGCACCGCAAGCCCAAGGCGCTTTCGGGGGGCCAGCGCCAGCGGGTGGCCATGGGCCGCGCCATGGCCCGTGAGCCGCGCATACTGCTGTTCGACGAGCCGCTCTCCAACCTGGATGCCTCGTTGCGGGTGCAGATGCGCAACGAAATCGCCCGCCTGCACAACCGGCTGGGCTCCACCATGATCTACGTCACCCATGACCAGGTGGAAGCCATGACCCTGGCCGACAAGATCGTGGTCCTCAACCGTGGCCATGTGGAGCAAGTGGGCAGCCCCCACGAACTCTACCAGCGCCCGGCCACCAAATTCGTGGCAGGCTTCATTGGCTCGCCCACCATGAACTTCCTGCCAGCCCAGTTGACCAGCGGCTCCACCGACGGCTGCCGAGTCAAGGCCACGGGCATTGGCGAACTGGCGCTGCCACAATCGGCAGAAAGCTACTCGCCCGGCACTGCCTTGACGCTGGGAGTACGCCCCGAGCACCTGCGCCTGGAAGCCCCGCAAGGCGACAACTGCTTCGACATCGTCAATGTCGAGTATCTGGGTAACGAGGTGTATGTCTACCTGGAGCCTAAGGAAGGCAGTACGCTGCTGATTCATCGCAGCGAGGCCCCCAGCCAATGGCAGGAGGGTCAGCAAGTGTCGCTGGTGCCCGATCAGGCGCATGTACACCTGTTCGATGAAAGCGGCAGCGCACTGACGCTGTCGGCCAAACGTTCGGCGGCCTGAACCCCAGATCGCCCTCTTCGGCCCTGACCCAAGCGCCCTTCAATGAAGGGTAGTCTTGGCCCCCTCAGGGCCGCTATCCTGTGCAACACTCGAATAATTAGCCTGCGTCCTACTTAACCTGCTCAGGAAGCACCGTGACCGTTTCCCGTCGAATGACCCTAAAAGACCTGGCGCTGGAACTTGGCGTTTCCACCGCGACGATCTCCAATGCCTTCAATCGCCCGGACCAGCTCTCCCCCTTGCTGCGCGAACGCATCCTGCGCGAAGCCAAGCGGCTGGGTTACAACGGCCCCGATGCCAAGGCACGCAGCCTGCGCACCGGACGCTCCAGCATCGTGGCGGTGATCCTGGCCGAGAGCCTGACCTACAGCCTCAACGATGCCGTGGCCAGCGAGTTTCTCTCCGGCGTGGCAGAGGTGCTCGATGCCCACGGGCATACCCTGCTGCTGCTGCCGGGTCGCGGACACGCGTCACAGCTACCCAATTCCGCCAACATTGCCGATGGCTTCATCGTCTACGGGCTGATGCCCAATGGCAAGATGATCGATGAGTTGCCCACCCAGCGGCCGCTGGTTTCAGTGGATTTCGACATCGACGGTTACCCTACGGTGCATATCGACGACCGTGACGCCAGCTACGCCATGGCCATGCACGCCCTGAAGCAACGGCCCGAACGCCCTGCCATCATCAATTTGCGGCTAACCAAAGAGCACTGCAATGGACGGGTGACCGCTGCGCATACGCTGCTGCCCGACAGCAGCACCATCAGCCGCGCGCGGCTGGCAGGCTTTCACGCTGCGCTTGCCGAACACGGCTTCGATACCGACACGGTCCCGTTATGGAATATCGAGGAAAATGTCTACGACGTGTGCGCCCCGGTACTCACCGAGATACTCGATCAACCCGCCAGCCAACGCCCTGACCTGCTGCTGTGCATGTCTGATCGCATCGCGCTGACAGCGCTGACACTGGCCGAGCAACGCGATATCAGCGTGCCTGACACGCTGCGCATCACTGGGTTCGATGGGATTGCCGAAGGGCAGTACCGGGCACCGCGACTGACCACGGTGCGCCAGGATAGCACTGGCAAGGGGCGTGTAGCCGCCAGCATGATTCTGGGTCGCATCCCCAAGGCCCAGCAGCTGCTCAAGACCGAGCTGTTGCTGGGCGACACCTGCCCTTGAGACGCCTGATCAGGCGGTTTTCTGCATGGCGATAGCGGTATCCAGCATACGGTTGGAGAAGCCCCATTCGTTGTCGTACCAGGCCATGATCTTCACCAAACGCCCATTCACACGGGTGTGATTGGCATCGAAAATCGACGAGTGGGCGTTGTGATTGAAGTCAATCGACACCAGCGGCTGAGCATTGACATCCAGCACCGCAGAGCCTGCAGCGGCTTTCTCGACGATGGCGTTGATCTCTTCTTTGGTCGTGTCACGCCCGGCGGTGAACGTCAGGTCGACCAGTGACACGTTGATCACGGGCACTCGCACGGCCAGGCCATCGAATTTGCCCGCCAGCTCCGGCAGCACCAGACCAACCGCCTGAGCCGCACCGGTCCTGGTGGGAATCATCGAGTGCGTGGCACTGCGCGCCCGGTACGGGTCCGAGTGATAGACATCCGACAGGTTCTGGTCGTTGGTGTACGCGTGCACGGTGGTCATCAGACCGTTCTCGATGCCCACGGCATCGTTCAACGCCTTCGCCACGGGGGCCAGGCAGTTGGTGGTGCATGAAGCGTTGGAAACGACCTTGTGCTCGGCGGTGAGCACGTCGTCGTTGACGCCGTAGACCACGGTGGCATCGGCATCCGGGCTGGGCGCCGAGATCAGCACCCGCTGGGCACCGGCGGCAAGGTGTTTGGCCGCCGCGTCACGCTTGGTGAACAGGCCAGTACACTCCATCACCAGGTCCACGTTCAGGGCTGACCAGGGCAGATTGGCCGGGTCACGCTCGGAGGAAATGGCGATTCGGTCGCCGTCCACGGTGATGCTCTCGGCGTCGTGCTCTACCGTGAAGGGAAAATGGCCGTGCACCGTGTCGTGGCGCAGCAGGTGGGAATTCAATGAAGGGTCACCCAGGTCGTTGATGGCAACCACCTGAACGCGGTCACGGTAGCCGTTCTCATACAGTGCGCGCAGCACGTTACGGCCGATCCGTCCAAATCCGTTAATGGCAACTCTTATTGTCATGGTAGCACCTCTATCAAGCAGTGGTCGTCGATGGCGTATTCAGTAAAAAAATTACTAAAAATACGTCTTTAATCACCTGAAGGCCGATTAAAACCTGCCATAACCGCCCCAAAAGGCTAATAACTATCCAATATGTAGTAAAATTACTATATAAAGGCTATCGTAGTCCAATACTTAATGACCGATTCATCGGCCTGCGCGGCAACGCTCCACGGCTAGCTGTTTTGAGCGTTGCCCCTACCTATTCAGGAGTCTGCCCCATGACCACCCCAGCGCCCTCTTCGCCGCTTCGTCGTACCAAAATCGTGGCCACGCTAGGCCCGGCCAGTGATCGCCCCGGCGTGCTGGAGGCCATGCTCAAGGCGGGCGTGGATGTGGTGCGCCTCAACTTCTCCCACGGTTCGGCAGATGACCATCGTCGTCGGCTCAACGACGTGCGCGAGATTGCCCAACGCCTGGGCCGCAGCGTGGCAGCGCTGGGCGACCTGCAAGGGCCCAAGATTCGCATCTCGCGCTTTATCGAAGGGTCCGTGCAGCTGGAGGTCGGCCAGCCCTTCGTACTCGACATGACGCTGGATGCCCAGCAAGGCACCACCGAGCGAGTTGGCTGCGATTACAAGGCGCTGATCGAGGACGTGCACCCGGGCGACAGGCTGCTGCTCGACGACGGCCGCGTGGTGCTGGACGTCACCTCGATTAGCGGGCAGGAAGTGCACACCCGGGTACACGTGGGTGGCAAGCTTTCCAACAACAAGGGCATCAACAAGCAGGGCGGCGGCCTTTCCGCCCCGGCGCTGACCGACAAGGACAAACAGGACCTGCAGACCGCCATCGAGATTGGCGTCGATTACCTGGCCGTGTCGTTTCCCCGCAGCGCGGCGGACATGCAGGAAGCCCGCACCCTGCTGGGAGAAGCAGGCAAGGAGATCGGCCTGGTGGCCAAGCTGGAGCGTGCCGAAGCCGTGGCGGACGACGCAACCCTGGACGGCATCATCGTGGCCTCCGAAGCGGTCATGGTCGCCCCGGGGGGGAGTCTGGGTGTGGAAATTGGCGACGAAGCGCTGATCGGCACACAAAAACGCATCATCAAGCACGCCCGCACGCTGAACCGCGCCGTGATCACCGCCACCCAGATGATGGAGTCGATGATCGAGTCACCGCTGCCCACCCGCGCCGAGGTATTCGACGTGGCCAATGCCGTGCTGGATGCCACCGATGCAGTGATGCTGTCGGCGGAGACCGCCGCAGGCGACTACCCGGTCGAAACCATTGAAGCCATGAACCGCGTCTGCCTGGGCGCCGAGCGGGAACGGGTGGCCCAGGCGTCCGGGCACCGGATTCACGAGGGTTTCGAGCGCATCGATGAAACCATCGCCCTGTCGGCCATGTACGCCGCCAACCACCTGACGGGCGTGCGCGCCATCGCCTGCATGACCTCCACCGGCTACACCCCGTTGATCGCGTCACGCATCCGCTCTGGCTTGCCGATCGTCGGCCTGGCCCATAGCCCGATTGCCCAGCGCCGCATGGCGCTCTATCGCGGTGTGGTCTCGCTGCCGTTCGATACCAGCCAGATGGCCGCAGACCAGGTCAATGCAGAAGCCATCAAACTGCTCAAGACCCACGGATTGGCACGCCCGGGCGAGCATGTCATTCTTACCCGAGGCGACCACATGAACGCCCATGGCGGCACCAACACAATGAAAGTGCTGGCCGTTGACGCCGACTAATCCTTGCTCTGGAGAGCCCGACATGACCGATGCCCGCCCACCCCGCCAGGCCGTACGTACGCTGCCCGCGCGCAAGCGCATTGCGCTGATTGCCCACGACGGCAAGAAAACGGAGATGCTGGCGTGGGCGGAGCGCTGGAAGGACACGCTCAGCCAGCACACCCTGGTGGGCACCGGCACGACGTCGAGCCGCCTCTCCGCCGCCCTGGGTCTGCAAGTGGAGGGGCTGATGAGCGGACCGCTGGGCGGCGACCAGCAAATTGGTGCCCGAATTGCCGAGCAGCAGCTCGATATTCTGATCTTCTTCTGGGACCCCTTCGCTCCCCAACCCCACGACCCGGACGTCAAGGCCCTGCTGCGCCTAGCCGCCCTGTGGAACGTGCCGGTGGCCTGCAACGCCGCCAGCGCCGATTTTCTACTCTCCTCCCCTTACCTGGGGGAGCACTACGAGATGGCCATTCCCGATGCCAACGCCTGGGCCCAGGCGCGCTCGGTGTGAGCGCCGCCCGGGCATTCGCTTCACATCAGAATATTTAGCGGGAACGCAGGTGGCGCTCGACCACCTGCTGGCCAGGCTGGTAACGCCCGTTCATGGCATCCAGTGCACATTGCAGCGTCAGCTCGGCAATGCGGTCGTAATCCTGCAGTGCCGAATTGACCGGCTGAGGCAGGAAATCCAATAAGCGGTGATCGCCAAACGTGGCCAGCCGCAGCGACGCGGACAGCCCGCCTCTGGCCAGCAGCTCGTCGAAGACACCCTCCATCAGCGCATAGGACGCGGTGACCAGCGCATCCACCGGGCCGTTCTCAAACGCCTGGCGCGCCAGCGCGACCCCGACATCGCGTTCATAGCGCTCGCCGCTGAACGTCAGCGCCTGGATATTCTGCCCGGCCAGCGCCTGCTGAAACCCGGCCCGCCGCTCTCGGCTCACCGATAGCTCGGGCATGGCATCCAGCCACGCCACCGTGCGCGTGGCGGGGCTGATGACCGAGCGGGTCAACGCATACGCCGCCTGCTGGTCATTGCTGACCACACTGGCAAAGCGATGCGGCGCCAGCCCTCGGTCCACGCCCACCACGCTCCAGCCCTCTTCCGCCAGGTCGGCATAAAAGGGGTCGTTTTCCGGCAGACAGCTGGCGGTGATCAGCACTTCACAGCGCTGGGCACGTAGCGCCAGCGCCAGCGCCCGCTCGCTCTCGGCACAATCATCGGAGCTGACCAGCAAAAGCTGATAGCCCCGCTCGCGGGCGCCCCGCTCCAGCCGCTTGGCCAGCCGGGCGTAGCTGATGTTTTCGAGATCTGGAACGATCAAGCCAATCAAACGGCTTGCGCCACGGCGCAGGGCAGCGGCCTGTGGGTCGATGTGGTAGCGATACTCGCGCACCACCGCCATGACTTTTTCGATGGTGGCGGCACTGATTCGCCGCTGTTCGGCCTGGCCGTTGATTACATAGCTTGCCGTGGTGCGCGAGACCCCGGCCAGCCGGGCAATATCGGCAAGTGTCATGCTGGTTTCTCCCCTAATAAAGTCAGCAGTTTAGCAGCCGTTTCACCCTCTTCAGACCAAAGTCTAAAAAGACAAGCCTTGTGTCTAAAAGTGAATCGATTCAGCATAGCCACTATACACAGGTGACACGATTCATCCAGCTAACCTCAACGCTCTACGACTAACGTTTTATGCGCGCACATTCGCCGTCAATCGCAGACGTTGCCGTTACCTGACCGCGTTTACAGGAGAACCCTATGCTGACCCTCGGCCCTGATGACATCTTGCTCGACCGCCACGCGCAGGATTGGCAAGCTGCACTCGATAGCGCCGCCAAGGCATTGGCCGAGGCTGGCCTGGTGGAGGCCGAGTACCGCGATGGCCTGCATGCCCGTGAGGCGCAGTCCTCTACTTATCTGGGCAACGCCATTGCCATCCCCCACGGCACCCCGGAAAGCCGCCATCTGGTGAAGCGTACCGGCGTTCGTGTGCTGCAGTTCCCCCAAGGGGTTCAGTGGCACGACGGCAACACCGTGCATGTACTGGTCACCATTGCCGCACAAAGTGACGAGCACCTGGACATTCTGCGCCAACTGACCCACGTGCTGGACCGAGACGGCGTAGCCAGCGAATTGGCCAACGCCAGTTCAGCCACCGACGTGGCCCGGCTGCTTTCCCGCCCCGCCGTGGCTCCCAGGCTGGACGCCGACACCCTGTGCGTCAACTTCCCT
>NZ_LFGT01000001.1:61824-71331 GCF_002078115.1 Halomonas sp. BC2
CCAACCTGGGCAATACGGCCCACGCCGCCGATGCCGTCGAGCGTGGCGCCGAGGGCGTTGGTCTGCTGCGCACCGAGTTTCTGTTCATGGCCTACGCCAGTGCCCCGGATTTGGCGACGCAGATCGCAGAGTACCGTGAAGCCACCGATGCACTCGCTGGCCGACCGCTGGTCGCCCGAACGTTGGACGTGGGCGGCGACAAGCCCCTGCCCTACTGGCCAGTCCCCCAGGAAGACAACCCCTTCCTCGGCCTGCGCGGCATTCGCCTGGCGCTGACCCAGCCGGACGTGCTGGAAACGCAGCTTCGCGCCCTACTGATGGCCGCCGTAGGCAAACCGCTGCGCATCATGCTGCCGATGGTCAAGGACGTGGCCGAATTCCGCGCCGCCAAAGCCATCTACGACCGACTGCTCAAGGAAATCTCTGAACAGCAGCGCGCCACCGACGTGCAGCTTGGCGTGATGATCGAGGTGCCCTCAAGCGCGCTGCTGGCACCGACGCTGGCCGCCGAAGTGGACTTCTTCTCGGTGGGCACCAACGACTTGACCCAGTACACCCTGGCCATCGACCGCGGCCACCCGGAGCTATCTGCCCAGGCCGACGGCCTGCACCCGGCCGTACTGCGGCTGATCCAGATGACCGTCGACGCATCCCACGCCCACGGCAAGTGGGTCGGCGTCTGTGGCGAGCTGGCATCGGATGCCATGGCGGTTCCGGTGCTGGTGGGCCTCGGCGTCGACGAGCTGTCGGTCAGCGCGCGGCAGATCCCGCTGGTCAAGGCCCGCCTGCGGGAGTTCGACCTGGCAGAAGCGCAGGCCACGGCACAGCTGGCCCTGAGCAAGGCAACCAGCGATGACGTGCGCGATGCGCTGGAGGCTCGCTGATGGCACGAGTGGTCTGCATCACGCTGAACCCGGCCCTGGACCTCGCCTTCGACCTGGAGACGCTGACGCTGGGGCAGGTCAATCGCCCCACTCGCGCCCAACTGGAGGCGGCGGGTAAAGGGGTCAACGTCGCCCGGGTATTGGCCAGCCTTGGCCATAAGGTGGTCGTCAGCGGCTTTCTGGGCCAGGACAACGACGCCCCCTTCTGCCTGGCCTTTCCGCATTACGGCGTTCAAGACGCCTTCGTGCGGGTGCCTGGCAACACCCGCATCAATGCCAAGCTTGCCGAACAGAGCGGCCGGGTGACCGATATCAACGGCCCCGGCATGCCCATTGACGCAGCTCACCTCAACGCCCTCCGCCAAGTGCTCAACGGCCTGTTCGAGGGCACCGCCCCGCAGGCCATCGTCGTGGCAGGCAGCCTGCCGCCGGGCATCGACTCGGCCATCTTCAATGAGCTACTCGATTTCCTGAAAGGCTTTGGCGTGCCGCTTTGGGTGGATACCAGCGGTCCGGCACTGCTGACGGCCATCGCCGCCCAGCCTGCGGCGGTGAAGCCCAATGAAACCGAGCTGGCCGGGTGGGCGGGGCACGCCCTCGATTCCGATGCCCAGCGCCATGCTGCTGCCCAGCGCCTTCATGCCGGCGGTATCGAACACGCGCTGATTTCTGCCGGTGCCGAAGGCGTCTTGTGGGCCAGCCAGTACGGCACCTGGCACTCGACGCCGCCCAGCGTTCACGCAGTCAACACCGTGTGCGCGGGCGATACCTTCGTGGCGGGCATGCTGCATGGGCTGCTGAGCCAGCACGACCCCGACGCCACGCTGCGCTTCGCCACGGCGCTGTCTGCCGAAGCCGTTCGCCATGTTGGCGTGGGCAATCCCCACGCCGACGATTTCGACTCACTCCAACAACAGACCCGGGTACGGCGTCTTGACGACACCCACACCGAGGGAGCCACGCGATGAACCTGATCCTGATTACCGCCTGCCCCAGCGGCATGGCGACCACCTTCCTGGCCGCCAAGCGCCTGGAACAAGCCGCCACCCGGCTGGGCTGGCACGTCCATGTGGAAATGCATGGCGAAATTGCCCCTCTGCAGGCGGCTACCGCCGAACAGATTGCCAACGCCGACCTGATCGTGGTTGCCGCCGACCAGGTACCGGCCCCGGAGCGTTTCGAAGGTAAGCGGCTGTTCAAGGCGCCGATTGCCAGCGCTCTTCCCGACCCTACGGCGTTTTTGACCCAGGCAAAACGCGACGCCCCCCTGTACAGCGCCCCGGCCACCACCGCAGCGGCCCCCGCTGGCAGCCCAGGCGGCCAACGTATCGTTGCCGTCACCGCCTGCCCCACCGGCGTTGCCCACACCTTCATGGCCGCCGAAGCGCTGGCCGAGGCGGGCAAAGCCATGGGCCACCAGATTCGCGTGGAAACCCAGGGCTCGGTGGGTGCACAAAACCAGCTCACCGATGAAGAGATCGCCGCTGCCGACGTGGTCGTGCTGGCCTGCGACATCGAAGTGGACCCCTCCCGCTTTGCGGGCAAGCGCATTTATCGCACCTCCACCAGCAACGCGCTGAAAAAGCCCCGCCCGACGCTGGAAGCCGCGCTGACTGACGCAGCGGTGGAAGATGGCACCAGCGCCGCTGGCGGTGCCTCGGCCAAGAAGGGGATCAAGGAGAAAGGCGTCTACAAGCACCTGCTGACCGGCGTTTCCTTCATGCTGCCCATGGTCGTGGCGGGCGGCCTGTTGATTGCCCTGTCATTCGTGTTTGGTATCGAAGCGTTCCAGGAAGAAGGCACCCTGGCGGCAGCATTGATGCAAATCGGTGGCGGCACCGCCTTCGCACTGATGATTCCCGTGCTGGCAGGCTACATTGCCTACTCGATTGCCGACCGCCCCGGCATTGCCCCCGGCATGATCGGCGGCATGCTGGCCGCCAATATCGATGCCGGTTTCATCGGCGGCATTCTGGCCGGTTTCCTGGCAGGCTATGTGGCGCTGGCCGTGACGCGGTACGTCAAGCTGCCTGCCAGCGTGGAATCCCTCAAGCCGATTCTGATCATCCCGTTCGTGGCCAGCCTGGTCACCGGCCTGACCATGATCTACGTGATCGGCGAACCCGTGGCCGCCATCATGGCCGCCCTGACCGGTTTCCTCTCCTCCATGGGCTCTACCAACGCCGTACTGCTGGGCATTCTGTTGGGCGCCATGATGTGCTTCGACCTGGGTGGGCCCGTCAACAAAGCCGCCTACACCTTCGGCGTGGGCCTGCTGGCATCGCAAACCTACGCGCCCATGGCGGCCATCATGGCAGCAGGCATGGTGCCTGCCATTGGCATGGGCATCGCCAGCTTTGTGGCGCGCAACAAGTTCTCTGCCCCTGAGCGGGAAGCGGGCAAGGCATCGTTCGTGCTGGGCCTGTGCTTCATCAGCGAAGGCGCGATTCCCTTTGCCGCGAAAGACCCGCTGCGGGTGATTCCGGCCTGTATCGCGGGTGGCGCGGTGACCGGCGCGCTCTCCATGCTGATCGGCGCTCAGCTGATGGCGCCCCACGGCGGCATCTTCGTGCTCCTGATCCCCAACGCCATCACCCCGGCGTTCCTCTACCTGGGGGCGATCATTGCGGGCTCCTTGATTACTGGCCTGGGCTATGCGTTCATCAAGCGCGGTGCTGCACAGGTAGCAGTGGCCAGCTAACGGTTGCACACTGGCCTTACCAGGGGCGGGCCCAGGCCCGCCCTTTTTGTAGCCAAGTCCTTCAGCTGGCCCAAACTCTCGTTTTATTACTCATTTTCAAGCGATTCAAGCCGTACAGCGCTTCCATGGCGCCCAATATGTAGTATTTTTACATAAACAAGAATCACGATTGGAGGCACGCCCTCTGATTCGGAACAACGATGTAAAAACAAATAGGACCGCCCGTTATGTTTCAACTCACCCGCAGCGTTACCTGGCAGGCCCTGGAGCGCCTGCGCGATCAAACCGCCAACGATCGCATTCGCGACTATTTTTCCCACGACCCGAAGCGCTTCGAAAAAATGAGCCTGCGTGTCGGAGGCCTTTTTCTGGACTACTCCAAGCACCAGGTGTCTGATGCGGTACTGGCCAAGCTGATCGAACTGGCCGACCACTCGGCCCTGGTACAGCGCCGCGCTCAGATGTTCTCCGGCGACATCATCAACGTCACCGAAAACCGCCCGGTACTGCACACCGCGCTACGCCATTTGGGCGACGAGCCGGTCTACGTGGACGGCGAAGACGTGATGCCCGAAATCACCCGCACCCGCGAGCAGATCAAGGTGTTCTCCGAGGCAGTGCGTAACGGCGAGTGGAAAGGCTACAACGGCCAGCGCATCAAGGACGTGGTCAATATCGGCATTGGCGGCTCGGACCTGGGCCCCAACATGGCGGTGCGGGCGCTGCTGAAATACCGGCATCCGGAGCTGCACTTCCACTTCGTGTCCAACGTGGACGGCACTCACATTCAGAAGGTGCTCTCACGGCTCGACCCCGCCACCACGCTGTTCATCGTCTCTACCAAGACCTTCTCCACTCAGGAGACCCTGCTCAACGCCAAGACTGCGCGGCGCTGGTTCCTGGAGAACGCCGGGGAAGACGCCGACGTAGGGGCGCACTTCATTGCCGCCTCCACCAACCGCAAAGCGGCCATGGAGTTCGGCATTCGTGAAGAGAACGTGTTCGAATTCTGGGCCTGGGTGGGCGGCCGCTACTCCATGTGGTCTTCCATTGGCCTGCCCATTGCGCTCTCGATTGGCTTCGAAGGCTTTATCGAGCTGCTGGAAGGCGCCCACGAGATGGACCGCCACTTCATCGAAGCGCCGTTCGCCCAGAACATGCCCGTATTGATGGCGCTGATCGGCATTTGGTACATCAACTTTATTGGCGCCGAAACCCAGGCCATCGTGCCCTACGACCAGGCGCTGAACCAGCTGCCCTCTTTCCTGCAGCAGCTGGATATGGAGTCCAACGGCAAGTCGGTGGATATTTTCGGCCACCCGGTGAATTACAAGACAGGCCCCATCGTGTGGGGGCAAACCGGCTCCAACGGCCAGCACGCGTTCTTCCAGCTGTTGCACCAGGGCACCCGCTACGTGCCCATCGACTTCATCGCTTCGCTCAAGCCGGAGCCGGGCGTGGAAGACCACCACTTTGCCCTGCTCACCAACATGCTGGCCCAGGCCAACGCCTTCATGGAAGGCAGCCAGGGCGACAGCAAAGAACTGAGCCAACTGGACCCCTACAGCTGTCCCGGCAACCGCCCTTCCAGCACGCTGCTGCTGGACGAGCTGACACCGAAAAACCTCGGCGCGCTGATTGCGCTGTATGAGCACAAGGTGTTCGTTCAAGGGGTGATCTGGAATATCAACTCCTTCGACCAGTGGGGCGTGCAGCTCGGCAAACGCATTGCCGGTGAGATCAGCGAGCGCATCGACGCCAACGCCGCCGACTTCGACGCCTCCACCCAGGGCCTGCTGGAACTCGTCCGCGCCCACTTCCCGGGCACCGCACACCGCACAGACCCCGAAGCCGGAGACAAAAAGCCCGCTCGCAAGAAGCGTTAGGCTCAAGCGGCATTGACTGATGGCCTCCACTACGGTGGGGCCATTTTTTATGCCCAGACTTACGCAGTGCCAGGTAGCGAATCGTTACAGCCCACCGGCCACGCTTTCCCCATAGGGATAAAATTACCGCTTTTCACTTACACTGGACCTTATTTTCCCCATCGGGAAAGTTCGGCTACTATACGTATTCCAGTCTGGTAATTTTCCTTATAGGGAAACGGGAGCGTATATGCCTACCCTACCTGCCCCAACCAACACAGCGCTTTATTCGATTGAATCCGCCAGCAGTCTTGGCCTGATCATCCGTCAGGCTCGTAAACGCCAGCATCTGACCCTGGAAACTCTGGCGGGACTGTGCGGCGTCAGTATTCGCTTTTTAAGTGAACTCGAAAACGGCCGCGACACATGCGGCATGGGCAGAGTATTGCGCGTCCTGGAAACACTCGGTATCGAGCTTTTGGCACAGCCAATGGATAGCGATTCATGACCACTGAAACGCTCATCGTGTGGCAGAACCTCCAACGGGTGGGCACACTCTGGCGCGGCGCAGATAGCCGTCTCATGGGCTTTGAGTATGACGCAGAGTGGCAAGCTAGCGGGCAGGCCATTTCCAACAGCCTTCCTTTACACCAACGGACATGGCCGCCCGAAGCACTGACTGCCCATCATTGGTTCGGCAACCTACTGCCAGAAGAGCAAGCACGTGCGGCGATTATCCGCCAACTGGGCATTCCTGATGACGACTTCTCGCTGCTGACCGCGCTTGGTGGAGATTGCGCCGGGGCACTGTCGATTCTGCCGCCTCATCAACTACCAGAACCTGCGTCCAGCAATGACGACGGTACGCCACTGCCGCAAGAAAGACTTAACGAGTGGGCGGCCTTTCAACAACGTTATGCGCTATTTGCAGCGTCACAACCAGCGCCCAGGCCACGTCTTTCACTGGCCGGTGCACAAGACAAGATTCCTGTGATCTGGCGTGAGGAAGCTTTTTATTTGCCCCAAGGCACTGCTGCCTCTTCGCATATCATCAAGTTTGCGGTAGATGGACGCGACCATGTTATTTTCAATGAGCTTTACCTCAACACGCTGGCCAAGCTGGCCGGTATCGAGTGCCCCCGCACTTCAATACGTTATGCAGGGAAGTGCCCACTATTAGTGGTTGAGCGTTACGATAGAGCATGGGTCAACGGCTCTCTGCAACGCGTTCATCAGGAAGATTTATGCCAGGCAATGGGCAGACCGCGTACGCAGAAATACCAGGAACACGGCGGACCGACGCTGGCCGACTGCTTTCATCTGTTACGTGAGGTATGCAGGCCACCTGCCCCAGCATTGCAACAGTTGCTCCGCTGGCAAATTTTTAACATATTGGTAGGTAACAGTGATGGCCACGCAAAAAATGTGTCATTACTACAAGATGCAAAAGGCAAATGGCGTATTGCTCCCGCTTACGACTTGGTGGGCACCATTGTTTTAGGATATGACCCTAGCCTGGCATTCTCCATTGGCAACCAAAACAACACCATGCAGCTTTTATCTCGTGACTGGAAGCAGCTGGCGACGCAGAGCCAAATTAGCTATCCATTCATCAAACGAGAGATTGAGCGACTTAAAGCGCTACTGCTTCGATTTGTTGACTCCACAGAAATGCAGCAAGCTTTAATAGAGGCAGGGCTATCCGAGGGCGCTTGGCCACGTTTACAACAACAGCGCCACCACATCGTAAAACAGTGCAAGAAAGCAGCGCATTGGTGACTTCATTCTCTTGCTAAAACCAGCTCCCAGGTAACGAAAAACGAGCATCCTCATGAACTACCTTTACCAGGCAATCCAACGCTGCCCACGCGTGGCGGTATACGGCACGTTAAAGCACGGTCATCGCAATCATCATTGGCTGGGCGGCGCAGACATGCTGGGCCAGGACTGCTTGACGGCGATTACGCTTTACGACCTGGGCCCCTACCCCGGCGCCAAGCTCATGCCCTCCACAGGCGTTTTGGTGGAAGTGTATGCCATCGATGCCGAGCGGCTAGCCCGGCTCGATGCGCTGGAAGATTACCTGCACCACTCCCCCCAAAAAGGGACCTACGACCGGACGGTGCTGGCGACCTCCCATGGCGATGCCTGGTGCTACCTCTACAACCCCGCCGTCGAGGAAGCATCGCTCATTCGCCGCGGCGAGTGGTAAACCGCGCCAGCGCTCCTTGCGTATCCACGATCTGCGCATACTCCTCCGCCAGATTGGCCAGCGACATGGCGTGCACCTCATCGGCAGTACGCTCCGTGCCCGCGTAATCGCACTTGGCAAACGTAAACGTCGCGTCACTCACGACCCAGGTACCGAAACCGAGATTGCCTGCGGTGCGCAAACAGTTGATGGCGCACCGCTGCACCTTGCTTGCAGAGCACGATAAACACCCTATACTGTATGAATAAACATATTATAGGTAGCTCAGCGCGAGGCTCCCGATGACGGCTCATAACCTTCCCCGATACGCCGTGCATAAAGGTCGCGGTGCCACTTACGACCCCCATAACCGTTTTTCACCGACCCGCAGCGTCATGGAGGACGATGGCTGGTGGCAAGAGGAAGCTCGCCCATCGCTGGCTACCGAAGTGCGCGAAGAGCCCAGCAAAAGCGCGCTCTCCTGGAACCGCTCACCCGATCTGCCCTTTGACCGCTCCCTGAACCCTTACCGTGGCTGCGAACATGGCTGCGTGTATTGCTATGCCCGCCCTTCCCACGCCTATTGGGACCTGTCGCCGGGGCTCGATTTTGAAACCCGACTGATCGCCCGCAGCGGCCTGGTCGAGCATCTGAAACAGGAGCTTTGCCATCCGCAGTATGTCTGCCGCCCTATCAACCTGTCTGGCAACACCGACTGCTACCAGCCGCTGGAAGCCACATACCAGACGACCCGGCGCCTGCTGGAGCTGCTGCTGGCCTGTCGCCACCCGGTCACCCTGGTGACCAAGAGCACGCTGATCCTGCGTGACCTGGACCTGCTGGCGGAAATGGCGGAGCACCGCTTGGTGCGGGTGTTCGTCAGCCTGACCAGCCTGGACGCCAACCTCAAGCGTACGCTGGAGCCTCGGGCGGCATCGCCCCAGGCACGCTTGAGAGCCATTCGCGAGCTGAACACGGCAGGCATACCGGTAGGCACACTGGTGTCACCGATCATCCCGGGCCTCACCGACCATGAAATCGAGCGCATCCTCGAAGCGGCCAGCCGAGCGGGCGCGCGTACCGCGACCTGGATGCTACTGCGACTGCCCCATGAAGTCGCGCCCCTGTTCGAAACCTGGCTGAACGCCCATTACCCGGAGCGCGCCGCCAAGGTCATGAGCTTGATGCGCCAATGCCGCGGCGGCCAGAACTACGATGCACGGTTTGGTAAGCGCTTTCGTGGGGAGGGGGTCTTTGCCGACCTGATTGCCCAGCGTTTCCAACGCGCTAGCCGTCAATGGAACCTGCAATCCCGCACCGAGCAGGGCTTGAACACCCGCGACTTTCGGCCACCGCGGGCACAGGGGGATTTATTTGATTAGACTGCTGGAGTACACATCACCAAGAAGACGCCCTCGCTATGTCGCTCAGTAAAACAAAATCCAGCTTTTACCGCCGCCTATACGTGGCCCACTTGATCGAACAAGGTATTTCCAGCGTGCCTGCGCTGATGGAAGCCACTGGCATGCCCAGGCGCACGGCTCAGGATACCATCGCCTCGCTGAGCGAACTGGACATCGAGTGCGTGTTCGAAAAAGGCGACGGCGAGCGCCATAACATCGGCCACTACGTCATCAAGCAGTGGGGCGCGATCGATCCGCGCTGGGTGGCGCAACATGCTCAGCGGCTGGGTGAGGCGTTGGGCTACCGTGAGTAGGCCAAGGCGCATCGGGCTCGGCCCAGGTCAGCCTCGCGGCGTTGAGTGTGACGCTGAGGGAACTGGCGGCCATGGCCAGCACAGCGACCAGCGGGGGAATGGCCATGGTGACCACCAACCCCAGCGCCAGAGTGTTATAGAGCGCCGAT
>NZ_LFGT01000001.1:71913-84372 GCF_002078115.1 Halomonas sp. BC2
AGTGTTATAGAGCGCCGATAACAGCAGGTTTTGGACCATGATGCGACGCGTACGCTGGGCAACCCTCAACAGCCTGGCGACCCCCGCAATACCGGGAGACAGCAGTTGCGCAGCGGCCCCTTCCCGAGCAGCGTCGCTGGCGTGCAGCGGGGCCACGCCCACCGCTGCTGCTGCTAGGCTCAGCGTGTCGTTGACCCCATCGCCCACGTACAGCGTGGGCGATGGCAGCGCCTCCAGCAAACGTGCCTTGGCCTCCGGGGAGCGCTGGGCATAGCACGCTTCCCGCGGTAGCCCAACGCGCTGGCCCAGCCACTGCACCGGGCCCTGGCGATCTCCGCTGATCAGCGCCAACACGTAACCGGCATCCTGTAACTGGGCAAGCGTGATCTGGGCATCCGGCACGGGCTGGTCGGCCAGGTACAGGGTGGCCAGCCATCCTTGCTCATCCGCCACCAGCACCTCGGATGCAAAGCCATATGCCGGGTGCTTTGCATCGGCGGGGATCTCCTTGCCCTGTTGGGCCAGCCACGCGGTACTGCCCAGCCACCAGGTGTGGCCATCGGCGAAGGTGATGGTTTGCCCGGCCCCCGGCGTTTCATGAACCTCCACCTGCGCCCGCGAGGTGCCGCTTGCCCAGTGGCGCAGTCCGTTCGCCAGCGGGTGTTCACTCTGCCTGACTGCCACGGCCAACTGTTGGCGGAATAATTCCGCTTCTTCCCCCTCGCGCAGCATCGCGTGCAGCACGCGATGCTGCCCCTGGGTCAAAGTACCGGTCTTGTCGAACGCCACCGAGCGCACCTTGGCCAACACTTCCAGCGCGGCAGGGTCGCGCAGCGCAATACCCTGCTGGGTGGCCTGGCTGCTGCCCGCCAGGCTTGCCAGCGGCACAGCCAGACCCACGGCGCAGGGGCAGGCCACCACCAGCACCGAGAGCGCGCGCACGCTCGCCTCGTCCCACCCCACGCCCATCAGCCAGGCAATGGGCAGAGTCACTGCCGCCAACACCAGCGCGGCGGGGCTCAGCCAGGCGGCAAACCGTTCGGCCAGGGTGTGCAGCTCGCCTTTTTGCGTTTGAAAGCGACGCATCTGGTCACACAGTTTGTCCATTCGCCGCTGGCCCGCCGTGGCGGTCACGGTCAGTTCCAGCGAGCCGCCCTGCCCACCGCGGCCCATAAAACGACAGCCTGCATACACTGGCTGCCCGGCACCCACGAAGCGCGGCTGGCTTTCACCGGACAGCGTGGCGGTGTCCAGCCAGCCGTCGGTCTCCAGGCTGCCATCCAGCGGCACCACGTCGCCTGGGGCAACGGCAATGCGTTGGCCCAGCGTGACCTCCTCGATGGCAGTTTCCTGAACCTGCCCTTGATGCAGCACCTGCACCGACGTATCGGGCAGCGCCAGCGCATCGAAGGCTTTCAAGCCTCGCTGACGACACAGCGTTTCGACCAGTCGCCCCACCAATAGCAGGACGATCAGCATCACCGCCGTATCGAAATAGACCTCTACCGAGCCACGCCACAGAAGGCCCAGCGATACCACTACGGCGCCCAGCACGCCCAAGCTCACCAGCACGTCCATACCGGGCCGCCTTGCCCGCAGTGTGCGCCAGCCCGCCCGGTAAAAAGGCAGCCCGGCATAGCTCACCACGGGAATCGCAAAGGCACCCGACACCCAGGCCAGTACGCTCTCCAGCGCGGCCGTGGGCATGGCCCCAGCGTAGATCAGCAGCGAGGCCAGCATGGTCCACATGCCAAATACCGAGCCGACGATCAAGCGCAGGGTCAAGTAACGGCTTTCCTGCTCCAGCCGGGCATGGGCGTCCTGCAGGTCTTCCAGCGGTGCCAGCCGATAGCCCAGCCGCGCCACGTTGGGCGCCAGTGCGTCCAGCGTCGTGGCATCGGGCTCACCCTTCACCCACACGGTGGCGGTCGGGTAGTGGACGCTGGCGTCGAGCACGCCCGGCTGCTGTTTGAGCGCTCCTTCCACCGCCAGCGCACAGCTGGTGCACCACATGCCGTGCAGCGTATACAGCGGTGCTTCCAGGCTGTCGGGTTGGGCCGCCTGCGTGGCCGATGCGTCGCTCAAGGCCACGTTACACGCAAGGCGGAATGCCTATGATCGGCAGCGCCACGAACACCACGCTAAGCGCCGAGAACAGATACAGCCCCGCCGAGACCACGGCATTGAACCGAGCACGCCCCTGGTGGTGCTGACCTGCTTGCCAGCACCACCAGGTAAGCGCCGCCAGCAGCGCGGTCGTGACGAGACTCAGCAGCAGCATCCAGCCATTGAGCAGCGTGAACACGCCTCGCTCCGTGGCAGGGGCCGCCACCTCGCAAGCCACGGCGTGGCCTCCATAAACGGCGATGAACCAGATGCACCACACGGTCAGGCCCACCACGAAGTGGATGGGATGCGTCAACCTCAAGCGCTCGAGTAAAGGTGACATGGCCTCAACCTCCAATGACGCGGGGCAACACAGCGAGCGAGCCCACCAGGATCCAGAACACCACGGCGTTGTAGCGCCACAGCTGTACCACCACGGCAGGTTCGAACGGCGCATGGGCGCCCACGTAGCCGTAGCGCACCCGCAGCGCCTGCATGACCGTCAGCACGACCGCCAGCCCGCCGTGGAACAGGGCATAAATCAGGCCCAACAGCAGCACGGCATCGTGGGTGGTCTCGGTGGGAGCCAAATCGGCGGCCAGCATCACCCAGGTGGTCACGGCGACCTGCACGGCCCCCAGCGCACCGGCCAGATAGAAGCCGCTGGCAAGCCCGGCATCCTGCTGGCGGCGCAGCCCACGGATCATTTTGACCATCACGATGTAGCCCGCCGTCATGGCCAGAGCCGCTACCACCAGCCCCACCAACGACAGTGGCGACGTGTCGGGCATGCTCCACTCCGGGGAGACGGTCCACAGGTAGAACCAGCCAAACAGGTACGAGAGGAAGAACGAGCCGTTGGCAATCAGGAAGGTGCCCATGGCCCATACACCCGGGCCATCCATGGTGCGAGAGTGCAGCGGCGGGGCACCGGGTGACACATCGGCATCCGGCGCGGCCTTGGGGTGCGCGCCGTTCTCCCAGGACCAACGCAGCAGGAACACCCCGGCAATCAGCACGAAGACACCAGCCAGCGCATAGACCCGCACCAGCAGGCTGATACACACCACCGCCAGCGCCATGGCAGCAAACAGCGGCCACCAGGAGTTACCCGGCAGGTGGATGATTTCACGCACCTTGCCGGAGATGGGATCAGTGCCCCACATCTCACGCCGCCCGTGGGTGGCCACCGCCAGCGAGTGCTTCCCTTCTGCCATGGTGACAGGCAGGTTGGGGTCATCCCACAGAGGGTGACGGGTTTCGATCCTGGGCAGGCTGACGAAGTTGTAGGCACTGGGCGGCATGGTGTTGGCCCACTCCAGCGTATCGGCGTTCCAGGGGTTCTGCTTGGCGGGTTTGCCAAAGCGAAAGTGCAGCGCAATATCCAGCAACACCATGGCAATACCGGCAGACATGACAAAGCTGCTGACCGACGAAAGCAGGTTGTAGATATCCCAGCCCATGCCGGTATCGTAGGTATAGACTCGGCGCGGCATCCCCAGCAGCCCGGTCCAGTGCATGATCAGGAAGGTGCCGTTGAAGCCCAGGAACGTCAGCCAGAAACCCCAGCGTCCCAGGTTCTCAGAGGGCATGCGCCCGGAAAACAGCGGCAGCCAGTAGTAGAGCCCGGCAATCAGCGGGAAGAACATGCCCCCCACCAGCACGTAGTGCATGTGCGCCACCACGAAGTGGGTATCGTGCACCTGCCAGTTGAACGGCACCAGCGCCAGCATGACGCCGGTCAAGCCACCACAGACAAAGATGATCAGAAAGCCCAGCACCCACAGCATGGGCAGCTTCATTTTGGGCTTGCCCAGCCATAGCGTGGCCAGCCACACGAACACCTGAATGGCCGTGGGCACTGCCACCAGCATACTGGCCGCCGAGAAGAAGGCTTGCGCCAGCTGGGGAATGCCCACGGTGAACATGTGGTGAACCCACAGGCCGAAGCTGATGAACCCCGTGACGATAATGGCAAAGACCACCCAGCCGTAGCCGACGATGGGCCTGCCAGCGAAGACTGGAATCAGCGTCGAGATGATCCCCGCCGCCGGCAGGAAGATAATGTAGACCTCAGGGTGCCCGAACAGCCAGAACAAGTGCTGCCAAAGAATCGGATCGCCACCACTGGCCACTTCGAAAAACGGCATGCCGACGGCGCGCTCCAGTTCCAGCATGACACTGGCCAGAATCAGCGGCGGAAAGCCCACCACGATCATCAGCGCCATGGCGAGGATGTACCAGGCAAACAGCGGCATTTTATGCAGCGCCATGCCCTGGGTACGGGTGCGTAAGATGGAGACGACGATTTCCACCCCGGCAGAAAGCGCCGAGATTTCCACGAAGGTAATCCCCAACAGCCAGAAATCAGGGCCAAGGTCAGGGGAGAACTCGCTGCTGCTGAGCGGCGTATACATGAACCAGCCGCTGGAAGGAGCGATTTCCAGAATCAGGCTGGAGGTCAGAATGATGCCGCCGAACAGGTAACACCAGTAGCCCAGCGAGGTCAGCCGAGGGCACACCAGGTCCCGCGCGCCGATCATCTTGGGGATCATGTAGATCGCCAAGCCCTCCAGCATGGGGATGGCGAACAGGAACATCATGACCGTGCCGTGCATGGTCGTGACCTGATTGTAGATATCCGGCGACATGAAATCCTGATCGGGCATGGCCAGCTGGGTACGCACCAGCATGGCCAGGATGCCGCCGATCAGGAAAACACCATCCCGGTGATCATGAAGCGCAGGCCCAGCGTCGTATGGTTGACGATGGTCAGTGCCTTCAACCCCTTGGGGTTGCCCCAGATATCGTGCAGGTCTTCGTGGAGCTGCTTCGGGTCCTGCTCAACGGCTTTTTGACTAACGCTACTCATGGGTTCAAGGTCTCCAACCAAGCACCCAGGCTGTCCAGGGTGTCCGTGTCGATATCAGCGTGGGACGGCATCAGGTTACCGGGCTTCAGCGTCTGATGATGCTGCAGCCATTGGCTGATGGCGCCATCGTCCATGGCCATCACGCCAGCGCCCAGCGTCGCTCGGCTGCCCACGTCGGAGAGGTCGGGCCCCAGCGTGCCACCACTGACCCCGGCCACCGTATGGCAGCTGGCACAGTGAGTCATGAACGCGCTGCGCGCCTCGTCATCGGCGGCATTGGCCGTGGCCGCTGCTGCCAGCGCATCCTGCTGGCGCTCGGCCAGCCAGGCGTCGTACTCTTCTCGGGGCAGGGCTTCGACGAACAAGTGCATGTGGGCATGCCCGATGCCACACAGCTCGGCGCACTGGGCACCGAAGACGGCAGGAATGTCTGCTTGCAGGCGAATGCGGTTTTCCCGGCCGGGAATCATGTCGACCTTGCCGCCCAGGCGCGGAATCCAGAAGCCATGGATGACGTCGGCGCCGGTCACGTGGAAGTCCACCGGCTCGCCGACCGGCATCACCAGATGGTTGGCCGTGACCACCTCGCCGCCTTCGGCATTGGGGTAGCGCACTTCGAACCACCACTGGTGGCCGATGACTTCGATCACCTCGCCGGGTTCGCCAATGGCCAGCATGCGCTGACCGGCGGGCACGCCAAAAGCGAGCAGCGCCACGATGCTGGCCACGGGCAGCAGGATACCGCCACCCAGAATCCAGTGGCGGGCCACCTTGCGCTCCTGGGCAGGTGTGCGGGTGACGTCCCTGGGCTTGAAGGCAAACAGCCACAGCCCCGTGAGTACCGCCAGCACCACGGTGCTGAAAGCCAACATGATCCACCAAATCAGGGCAACATCTCGTGCAGCCTGCCCAGCGGGGTCTAGAATGGACTTATCGCCCGCACAGCCTGCGGTCAACAGGGCCAGCCCGAGAACCGCCAAAATGGCTATCCGGTTGACCCGCCGACCCGTAACGCGTTGAATGTTGGGCGAGGCTATATTGCTGTTGCGTTCCCTCATCTGCTGTTTCCCTTTAGTCTGCCCACAGGAAGTGACCATGGCGCCAACTCCCCAACGTTCGATCAAAAGCCGCGCCTCTTTGGCTGGCCACCCGCTGCACCCCGTAATGATTCACTTCCCCGTTGCTGCCCTGATGGCCCTGGTGGCAAGCGACCTGGCCTACTGGTATACCGAAGACCCCTTCTGGATGCGCAGCGGCCTGTGGCTGGCGGGCGTCGGTGCCTTTGGCGGCTGGGTCGCCTCGATAGCCGGTATCATCGATCTGGTCACGGTGTCGCGCATTCGGCGTCTGATTACCGGCTGGAGCCACGCCATCGTGGCGGTGGTGATGCTCTCGCTGGCGTCGTTCAACTGGCTGCTGCGCTTCAACGAGCCCGACGCGATCCTGCCCTGGGGGCTGGCGGTATCGCTGCTGACCGGAGGGCTGATTGCGCTGGCCGGCTGGCTGGGCGGCCAACTGGTTTATGAACACGCCGTGGGCGTGGATGTCGACTGACCACCTGCTCATGGGCATCGGCTAACTCCAATCAAGTGGTTTGGCCAGCACGAAGCCCAGTACGGCCAGAATACCCGCCACTGCCAGCAACAGCGCCAGCAGGTTGGCGGGTTTCACACCGCGATAGATGCCCATTTCCAGGCGTAGAATCAGCCAGCCAAAACAGCCGTGGGCAGCCACCATGACCACCACCGCGGCCAGCTTGAAGATCAGCCACCCCCCCATTAACCCGTGAAGCAGGAACAGCAGCGTGCCCGACGCAATGGCCAGCAGCGCGGCAGGGGTGGCAACGGAGTTGTAGAAGTAGCGCGGCATGGGCGGTGAGCCCTGCGCAAAGCCAGCGTCCTTGCGCAGCTGAAGGGCGTGACTCAGCAGCGCAGGTAAGTAAAGCAGCGAACCGCACCAGATAACCAGTGCGGCAATGTGAAGCAATTTTAGCCAGGGCATTGCGGCTTCCTTGCGTTGCATTGGGCAGGGGGAGAAATAACTCCGTTAACCTTAGACAACACTGGCCACTCTGGCTAGCCGTTTAGCTAACGATAATCTCGTAACCCGTGAATTTACGAAGATTTATCACGCCGGTATCGAGTATCAGGTACTGCCCTTTCACGCCCTGCAAGACACCCTCTACCTGTGGCTGCTTATCGAAATTGTGCGACACCACCTTGCGTGGAAAAGCCTCCACCGGGTAGTGGAAGTGGTAAGGCGTTTCATCCAGTTCACGAATGGCATCCTCACCGTGCACCTGGCGCAGTTGCGCCAGCCCATCGGCCAATACGCTCAACAGACGGTCTCGCTCTGCACACAGGTCCAGCGTGGCCACCTCGCCTTTCAGCATGGCCCGCCAGTTGGTGCGGTCGGCGACCTGCTCCTTGAACAGCATTTCGACCATGCCGGACTGCTGCCGCGTATTGACCTCCAGAATAGGCAGCGCCTGAATTGCCCCCTGATCCAGCCAGCGGGTGGGCATCTGGGTTTTGCGGGTGATGCCCACCTTCAGCCCCGAGGAGTTGGCAAGATAAACGATATGGGGCTGGAAACAGTGGGCTTCGCCCCACTCGGGTTCGCGGCAGGTGCCCTGGTAGTAGTGGCAGGTTTCCGGCTTCATGATGCAGGTATCGCACTGGGCCAAGCGCTTGAAACACGGGTAGCAATACCCCTGAGCAAAGCTCTTGTTGGTGGCGCGCCCGCAGTGAGTGCAGGCAATGGCCCCGCTCCAGTGCAAGCGTATGAACGACCCTACCCGCTCGTTCAGGCCAACCCGATGCTCCCCGGCACGCAGGTGGTACACCACCTCGGCATCCTTGCGGCTCGGCACACTGGCCGCCATTTTCTGCAGACACCCCTGCACCGGCGTAGCGTCAGTGGCAAACAAATCATCAGTCACGGGTGGCATCCCGAGCCAGGCCTGCCATTTCCGGGCTGACGCCCGCCCCCGTGGCACCCGCCCCACAGGTGCGGCGCTCCAGGTAACCCACCCGATTGGCTTCGGGCACGTTGTTTTCCATTTCATAGCGCATCACCGCCTCCAGGCAGAGCTCGGTCTGCTCGGCGGTCAGGCGACGCCCATCCGGCCACTTGCGCAGGGCAACCGCCTGCTTGAGGCTTTCATAGATGGTGGGCGTCATTTGATGAATCATCTTGTCGAACGTCATGTCACTCACGGTCAGCACCTCTTTTGCGGGTTGCTCAAAGCTTTTTGAAGCGGGAAGAATAATACCAGCCGGTTGCCAGCCCCACGAGCAGGCCACCCAAATGCGCCTCGTTGGCAACGTTGCCAAAGCCCACGGTGCCTGCAATGCCGGTCATGGTAAAGACCATCCAGCCCAGCATGAAGACCACCAGCATTTGCGGCACGAAAAAACCGCTGCCTGGGGCACGCCGGGACATCAGCCACACATGCGCCAGCAGCGCATAGACGACCCCGGACATGCCACCAAACAGCACCGTGCCGGTCATGTACTGGGCAAGGTTGGCACCGATGCCCGCCAGCAACAGCAATAGCAGCATCGTTTTGCTGCCCTGGCGCCGTTCGATCTGCTGGCCGAAATACCACACCCACATCAGGTTGAAGATCAGGTGCATCCAGCCAAAGTGGAGAAAAGCCGGTGACAGCAGGCGCCACACCTGACCACTGAGCAAGGTATCGGGCAGCGAACCGTAGACCAGCTGCCCCCCAGAGACACCCACCGGCACGATGGTCAAAGAGACGATCAACAGGTCGCCCCAGACCCCGGTCAATGCAAATACGGCCAGACTGATCAGAATCATCAGCGCCGTCACCGGTACTTGTCGCAGAGTCGCGACCAGCCCTTGGGTGGGCAGCGAGCGCTTGGGTGGCGCAGCGTCGCTGATCAGCTCGTCGCCTCGCTCCCAGCGAGCCACCAGGGCACGGAGCTCATCGTATTGGCGCGGGTCAGCCACCCAGAGGAGCTGGCCGTCTTCTTCATCGGTGATGCGATGGCCTATCCGGTAATGCCATAGGGCCTTGCGCAGCGCTTGAGTGTCTGCATCGGGGGGCAAGAGCATGACGGGGTGCATGACATCTTCCTTTTAACCAGTGGTCATGACGCTTACGCGCACGTTTGCCATCGGATACGCAAAAAAATCCGGCGGAGGGGGCCGCCGGATAAAAGCAAGGGATCATTCAAGGGAACACTTACTCTGATAGCCGGCAGCAGGGTTAGTTCAGCAGTTTTGCAAAAATTATGTAACCAATTGTAATAATTGCTCAAAAGGGTCAATCAAAATCGATCTCCCAGGGCTTGGGCAATGCCCGCTCTTCTCTAGGCACTTGAATCCAGACGAAATGATCGGCATTCAACTGGCGTTCACCGCTCCAACGATAGGCCACCAGTCGGCCAAATTTTACCGCACTGTAGTCCAGGCAAGCGATATTGGCGGCGGGCAAGGCGGGAATGCCCTCGCACCAGTAGTGGCCGATGAACAGCGGCGGCTGCTCCGGGCCGTAATAGCTGAGCCGCTCGCGCTCCTGCAGCGTCAATGACCGCGTCTCCAGGTCGCCCGGCAGGTTATCCGGCTGGAATACCACATCGCCCCACTGCTGCGGGTTGGCCGACCAGAAGTGCGCGCGAAAGGTCTGCCGAGTAAAGCCGTCGCCCGAGTGGATGGCCACGCCCTCCGGTAGCCGAATGTGCGGGCCACGGGTCAGGCGGTCGAGAATTCGGAACGCCTGGGTCGAGGGGTCGGTGGACTCCACCAGAAAGCGGTCGTCCAGTTGGGCAGACGGGGAGCGCTGGCGAAGCTGGCGAATCAGCTCGTCGTCCCAACAGGCGTGCACCACCCGGAGACCGTCCAGTTCCAGGCACAGCGGAATGGTCTTGAACCAGGCTAGGGTATCTTCCCACTCGTTGGTATGGTCACGATACTGGTCGAGGGTATCCTGAATGATGCGATTATGGCGCGGCGTATGCTCGCGCAGCCAGCGCTTGGCGCTGCCTGGCGGGGCCGGGTGCATATAGGCCAGGGCGTTGTATTCATGATTGCCCATGACGATATGCGCCTCGCCCTCCTCGACCATGCGCCGCGCGATGGACACCGCCAGCCGAATGCGTGGGCCGCGATCGATCAGGTCCCCCAGGAAGATCACCTTGCGGC
Organism: Halomonas sp. BC2; assembly: GCF_002078115.1. Taxonomy (NCBI): domain Bacteria; kingdom Pseudomonadati; phylum Pseudomonadota; class Gammaproteobacteria; order Oceanospirillales; family Halomonadaceae; genus Halomonas; species Halomonas sp. BC2. The sequence continues at coordinate 82,064 of NZ_LFGT01000001.1, forward strand.
GCGGGTGGCGATACACGCCCTTGCGCTGATGGTAGCCCAGCTTCTCCAGCAGCGCGGCCAGGGTGGCACCACAGCCGTGAATATCGCCAATGAGATCGTAGCCCTCCATGTCAATCTCCTAGCCGATGGCTCCAACCGAGTTTGCTGCGCAGCACTTCATAGAAGTTATGCCCCAAGGGGTGTACCAGTTGAACGCGCTCCGGTTTGCGGGTGATCACCAGCACATCGTCGGGCTTGGCCACCGCGCGGGTTTGCCCGTCGCAACTGATATGCGGGTAGGTCTGGTTGGTTTCGCCAATGTGTATACGAATCTCGCTGGCGGCATCGATCACGATCGGTCGGCTGGAGAGGGTATGCGGGAACATGGGCACCAGCGTGACCACATCCAGCTTGGGGTGCATGATGGGGCCCCCACCGGAAAGCGCATAGGCCGTCGAGCCAGTGGGGGTAGCGACGATCAACCCATCGCTGCGCTGGCTATAAACGAACTGGCCGTCGATGAACAGCTCGAATTCGATCATGCGAACCGCTTTGCCCGGGTGCACGACGACTTCGTTGAGCGCTTCGCCGTCACCCACCGCCACGCCATTGCGGTACAGCACGGCATCCAGCAGAAAGCGCTCTTCTATTTCGAACTCGCCTGCCAACACCTCCCCCACGCGCTGCTCCAGCTCGTCGGGGGAGATATCGGTCAGGAAGCCGAGCCGCCCGCGGTTGACGCCCAGAATCAGCGTGCCACTGCGGCACAGGGTGCGGGCGGCGCCCAGCAAGCTACCGTCGCCGCCCACCACGATGACCAGATCGCACAGCTCGCCCAGCATGCGACGACTGGCTTCCGGCTGGCCATGATGCGGCAGCGCGGTGGCGGTACGGTCCTCGATCAGCACCTTGTAGCCATGGCCAACCAGGTAATCCACCAAGCGCTGGAGCGAGTCCAGCACCTTGTCGCTGCCCAGGCGGCCAATCAGGCCAATGGTCTTGAACGGCGGCGTGGCTGGACGCTGGCGCCCGGCGGCGGTTTGTGAGGTTGAGGTATGAGACATGGGCGACTCTCGCTGGCATCAGCCCACATTATGGGGAGTCACGGGGTATCGGGCAAATCCGGCGGCGTGGCGATGACCCTCACCACGCCGTAAAATCAGCAGCTTGAGTCAGGCCAGGGCAACCTTGCGGCGCTGCAACCACCAGTGGTTGAGCCACAGAGACGCCCCCATGATGGCAGCGCCCAGCAACAGCTTGCCCAGATCCGCATCGCGGTTCCAGATGACCAGGTTGACCACCAGCCCAGCAGGCACCAGCGCGTTGTTCATGATGGCCAGGGTGCCCGCATCCACCCGGGTGGCGCCCTGGTTCCAGGCGAAGTAGCCCACCCCGGAGGCCACCAGACCCAACCACGCCAGCACGCCCCACTGCACCGGAGTGCTGGGTAGCGCTGACACGTTGCCGAACAGCAGGAAGGCAGGCAGCGCCACCAGCATGGCGCCGATGAAGAACCAGCCAAACACGTTGTGCCAGGCCAGCGTCGGCGGCAGGTCTGCCGCTAAACGGCGATAGCCCACCTGACCAATCGCAAAGCACAGGTTAGCCCCTTGAACGACCAGAAAGCCCAGCCAGAAGCCGCTGTCGATGCCGTCGTAGCGGATCACCCCGGCACCCAGCACCGCCAGCAGCGCAGTGACCAGATAAATAGGCGTGAATCGCTTGAACATCAGGTCATCCAGCAGGGCGATATACACGGGGGTGAAAATGGTGAACAGCAGGACTTCCGGCACCGACAGCAGCAGGAAGGATTGGTAGAAGAAGGTGTACATGACGCCCAGCTGAATGGCGCCCAGCGCCATCAGTGCCAGCCGCTGCTTACCCTGCAGCAAGCCCGGCCGTAGAAACGGCAGGAACACCAGTGTGGCAAGCGCCACCCTGATCAGAACGGCAAAGTAGCTATCCACCTGCCCCGCCAGGTAGACGCCGATCAAGGAGAAAGAGAAGGCCCAAAGCGCCGTGACACCAACCAGATAGCTCATCAGTAAACCCCGAAAAACATAAAAGTTGACGGAGATTATACGCAGTTATCGTTGGCTGCCAATGGCCACGGCGAGGAAATCAGCGCTCAGCGTGATGTTTGCCAAGCCAGCGCCAGGCGTAGATCACCCCGGGCAGCCAACCCAGTAGGGTCAGGAGCGTCGCCATGGCCACCCGCTGCCCGCCGCCATCGGTCAGCCCCACCGCCAAAGGCGGCAGCAATATGGCCAGCGCGCGATAGGCCAGGCGCAAGGCAGCCGGTCCCTGCACGGGGGGCTGCCCCGGTGATG
>NZ_LFGT01000001.1:84577-121211 GCF_002078115.1 Halomonas sp. BC2
GACCTGCGTATTTGGGGCCTTCGCCTCTGACGCTTCGGCCTTCTCCTGAGCGCGGGCCAGCGCTTTGCGGTGCGCTTCCTTGTTGATTTTCTGCTCCAGGGTCTCGACGCCTTCGGTCAGGTCATCGTGAAAACGCTCCCAGTCTTCCCAGTCATGAGGCGTACCCGCTTTGGGGCGCTGGTTACCGGAGCCGCGTGCCCGCTCCCAGGCTTTTTCTTCCAGGGTATTGGGGCGCTCCGGCTCTCGTTCCAGACCGACTCCCTTGCGGTTGAGGTATTCACGTGCGTCCATAAAAGCTCCTGACTACGTCGCTGACGATTCGACCATGGTCAACCGTTGAATGTCTGAAGTATGGGGGCAAGGCAGGGCAAGTTAAATCTCCTACAGTAAAAGAGTTGGCCGTGCCTGGCGGCCACTGCGTCACGCTCGAGGAGACTGCCCATGAACAACAAGATTCCGGATACCGTACGCGACATCATGTCCCGCGATTGCTACCGCGTCTCGGGGGAAACGTCCATCACCAACCTGGCGCAAGGCCTGGCGCTGCATCGCCTGCCTGGCGCACCGGTCGTCGATGCAGCCGACCGGCTGATCGGCTTCATTTCCGAACAGGACGTGCTTGGCCGCGTACTGGACAGCATATACCATGACGACGAGGCGCCACTGGTCAAAGAGCTGATGCGCCAGGACGTGCTGACCACGTCGCCCAACCAGAGCATCACCGACCTGGCTCAGGAGATGCTGGGCAAGAAGCCCAAGATCTATCCGGTGGTCGAACAACAGCGGTTGGTTGGCATCGTCACCCGCCGCGACATCCTGATCGCCCTGTTGACCATTCGACGTCATTGAGCCGACATTTTCTTGATCGCAAAAAAAACCGCTGCTTGAAAAAGCAGCGGAAGCAAGGGATCGAAAACAATAGCCAGAACAACACTATTAGCGACTGCCATCGCGATGTTGCCTGTACACTATCAGACACTGCCCAGAGGAAAAGTTCGCACAAAGGTCAAAATTTTCGTCTTCCCCGGGGTACGCGTATACTGGGCACTCCCCTACTCACCGCGACACAGGGAGCGTGACATGGCACTTTATTTACTGGTCTTTGGCGTTTGCGTCGTGGTGATTGGCGGCGTGCTGTTGGCGCTGATGACCGCCAGCACACCGCGCTATCGCACCGAGCCTCAGGATCTGATCGCTCTGTTCGACAAGGCCCTGGCCAGTCAGGTGAGCGAAACCGAGTGGAACACCATCATTGGCTACCCCATTCGGCATGACGAATACCTGGATAACATACGCCGTCGCGCATCCCACTTGATGGATAGCCACGGCAGGCGCTGGCAGATCGCCCAGGGCAAACCGCTGCTCAACGCCACCGGTCAGGAGGAGCTGCAGGCCCTGCGCGACCACCTGGCGGCCCATACCGCGCTGGGCCAGCGCTAGCCTTGCGTCGTCGAGGAGATCTTCATGCCCAGCACCATTCGCCAAATCCCGCTGGAGAGCGCTACCCGCCACCACGCCCATGACTTTCACCAGATCGTCATTACCCTGTGCGGCTCTTCCGAGTTCGAGATCGAGGGACTGGGCGGACGCGTCAATGCATTTTCCGGCTGTATCGTGCCCGCCAATCACGAGCATTACTACTCTGGCAGCGGCCATAACCGCCAGCTGATTCTGGACCTGCCGGAAGACGCCCCCGCACTGACGGGAGAGCATCGTGAGCTGGTGGCGCTGTTCGATGCGCCGCGTTTTTTTGCACTGGACAGCGCATTACGCCACTACCTGACCTTCGTCGAAAGCGAGCTGGCCCGAGGATTCGACAACTCGGCCACCTCCTTTCAACAGGACCGTCTGGCCGCGACGCTGCTGGGGTCGTTGAAAGCCCGCCTGGGGGCAGAGCCATCCGCTGCCCAACGGCGCATCGACCTGCACCAGATCGACCGTTTCATTCGCCGCCATCTGGCCGACGAGCTGCGCGTTGCCGACCTGGCCAAGCTGGCCTGCCTGAGCGAGGCCCACTTCTCGGAACGCTTCCGTGCCCAGACAGGCTTGTCGCCTTGGCAATACGTGCGTCGACAGCGCCTGCACGCCGCTCGGCAGCTGATTCTGCAAAGCCGCCTGCCTTTGACCGATATTGCCATCCAGACCGGCTTTGCCAACCAGAGCGCCCTCTCTCATGCGTTTCGGCGCAGTTACGGCGCCTCGCCCCGTCAGCTGCGCCAAGGCGGTGCCAGCCCTACGCTCGCTACGTCCAACCCAGCCTCGGGGTCGGCCCCTGCCGCCCCGCTGGTCTCCCCCTGCCGTTAGGCCAGCACGAGACACTCAACCCCCTTCGACCGCCCGGCAGCGTTGAGAGCTGCGCTGGCAAGTGGTCAGCCGCTCTACTAAAGTCGTAAAAAGATCCTTCTTGCCGAGAATTTGACACGTTTTGCCATGAAAACGACATACAACTGACGGGCGCGCGCTCTACATTCGACAACATACTGGGCGCCTGCCCTGCTATCACTGTTTTTAAACGCTAGTGAATCCAGCCATTCGCTTCAGCAGCCTGTTTCAGACCTGTCTTACGGGGGCCTCAATGCTTAATGCCAAGAAAATGCGTGACCCAGCCATCTGGCAAACCGACCTTGATACGCTGATGGCGCGTATTAGCGACCACTACATCGTGGATGAGGACGCCTACGTCAGCGAGCTGATCAAGGTACTGAACGCCGACTCGGACGACTTCTCCCGCATCGAAGCCAACACGGCCGCGCTGGTGCGAGAAGTACGCAACATGGACACCGCCGTCGACACCATCGACGAGCTGCTGCAGCAGTACAGCCTGGACACCCATGAAGGCCTGATGCTGATGTGCCTGGCCGAAGCCATGCTGCGCATCCCGGACACCGCCACCGCCGACGCCTTGATCGAAGATAAGCTGGGCCCGGCCGACTGGCAGTCCCACGTGGGCAAGAGCGAGTCCTGGATGGTCAACGCCTCGACCTGGGGCCTGCTGATGACCGGCAAGGTACTGAAGCTGGACCACCCAAAAGAGGGCCAGCCTGCTCACTTCATCAATCGCATGGTCAACCGTATGGGTGAGCCGGTGATTCGCCGGGCGATGATGGAAGCCATGAAAATCATGGGCAAGCAGTTCGTGCTGGGCCGCGATATCAACGAAGCGCTCAAGCGCTCGAAGCCGCTGTTCAACAAGGGCTACACCTACTCCTACGACATGCTGGGGGAAGCCGCCCGCACCCGCGCCGATGCCAAGCGCTACTTCGACGACTACGCCCGCGCCATCGAGCAGGTGGGCAAAGCCTGCAAGACGCTGGGCGACAAGACCCCCGCCCCGTCGGTGTCCATCAAGCTGTCGGCCCTGCATCCGCGCTATGAGTTTGGCCGTCGCGAGCAGGTGCTGGCCGAGCTGGTGGACACCGTGATCAAGCTGGTCACCAAGGCGCGCGAGCTGGACGTGGCCGTCACCATCGACGCCGAAGAGGTAGACCGTCTGGAGCTGTCGCTGGAGGTCTTCCGCGCTATTTACCAAAGCAGTGCTGCCAAGGGATGGGGCCACTTCGGCCTGGTGGTGCAAGCCTATTCGAAGCGTGCGCTGCCCGTGCTGCACTACCTGAACCGACTGGCCGACCAGCAAGGCGACGAAATTCCGCTGCGCCTGGTGAAGGGCGCCTACTGGGACAGCGAGATCAAGGAGTCGCAGCAGCTGGGGGTCGATGGCTACCCGGTCTACACGCGCAAGGCGTGTACCGATGTGGCCTACCTGGCTTGCGCCCAGTTCCTGCTCTCTGACGACACCCGCGGGCGCATCTTCCCGCAGTTCGCCACCCACAACGCGCATACCGTGACCACGATTCTGGAGCTGGCCAACCAGGACAGCCGCCCGTTCGAGTTCCAGCGCCTGCACGGCATGGGCGAAGCGCTGTATGACGCCGCCCTGGCCCGAGCCCCCAAAGGCACCTACTGCCGCATTTACGCCCCGGTGGGCGCCCACAAGGACTTGCTGCCCTACCTGGTGCGTCGCCTGCTGGAAAACGGCGCCAACTCCTCGTTCGTGCACCAGATCGTCGATCCCGAAGTGCCGGTGGAGTCGCTCTGCAAGCACCCCATCGAAACCCTGCGCCAGCAGAAGAGCTTCTACAACAAGCGGATTCCGCTGCCCAAGGACATCTACGGTGCGAAACGCCGCAACTCTCGTGGCGTCAACCTCAATATCCGCAGCCAGTACTATCCGCTGATGGAGAAGATGGCCACGTTCATGGACAAGCAGTACCCCACCCGGCCGCTGCTGGCGTTCGACGTGGCCGAAGATGCGGGCAATACCCATCGCGTGACATCGCCCTTTGACCGTCGCCAGACCGTGGGCAGCGTGCAGTGGACCAGCAAGGAGCAGGCGGCCAAGGCACTGGACGCTGCCTGGGAAGCGTTCCCGCGCTGGGATGGCACGCCGGTTGCCGAGCGCGCGGCCATCATTCGCCGCTTGGGCGACCTGATGGAAGAGCACATGGCCGAGCTGATGACGCTCTGCTCCCGGGAGGGTGGCAAACTGCTCACCGACGGCGTGGACGAGATCAAGGAGGCCGTGGATTTCTGCCGCTATTACGCCATGCGCGCCGAAGAGTCGTTCGGCGAGCCCATCGAGCTGCCTGGCCCCACCGGTGAATCGAACCGGCTATCCATGGGCGGCAAGGGCGTGTTTGCCGCCATCAGCCCCTGGAACTTCCCGGTAGCCATTTTCTGCGGTCAGATCGTCGCAGCCGCCGTGGCAGGCAACACCGTGCTGGCCAAGCCCGCCGAGCAGACCTCTATCGTCGCGCATCGCGTCATCGAACTGCTTTACGAAGCGGGCATGCCCCGCGATGTAGTGCAGCTGCTGCCGGGCGACGGCCCCACCGTGGGTAGCGTACTGACCTCCGACCCGCGCATCACCGGCGTAGTGTTCACCGGCGGTACCGATACGGCTCAGATCATCAACCGCGCCCTGGCCGCCCGCGAAAACGCGCCGCTGCCAACCCTGATCGCGGAAACCGGCGGCATGAACGCCATGATCGTGGATTCCACCGCCCTGCCCGAGCAGGTGGTCATGGACACGATCCAGTCAGCGTTCCAGAGCGCCGGGCAGCGCTGTTCTGCCCTGCGTGTGCTTTACCTGCAGGATGACGTGGCCGACCGCGTCATCGAGATTCTCAAGGGCGCCATGAGCGAACTGCGGATCGGTGACCCGCGCGATTTGGGCACCGACGTGGGCCCGGTCATCGATGAGGACGCGCGCAAAGGGCTGCTGGCACATATCGACAAGCTCAAGGGCGAGAACCGACTGGTCGCCGAAACCCCGATGACCGCCGAGCACACCCAACACGGCACTTTCGTGGCCCCGGTCGCCTTTACCATCGACAGCATCGATGCGCTGACCCGCGAGCAGTTTGGCCCCGTGCTGCACATCGTGCGCTACAAGGCCCGCGAGATCGACAAGGTGATCAACGACATCAACGGACGGGGGTATGGCCTGACGTTTGGCGTGCATAGCCGTAACGAATCCTTTGCCGCTGAAATAGCGCAGAAAATTCGAGTAGGCAATGTGTACATCAACCGTAATATCATCGGCGCAGTGGTCGGCGTGCAGCCATTCGGCGGTCAGGGCCTTTCGGGCACCGGCCCCAAAGCGGGTGGCCCACACTACCTGCAGCGCTTCGTGACTGAGAAGACGATCACCAACAACACCGCCGCCCTGGGTGGCAACGCGTCGCTATTGGCGCTAGGGGATGAGTAGAACGCTCATCGACATAAACTAACCTGAACTCCTGAAAAGGATCCGTCTCATGGTTGACAATAATAGCGTGACTGCCTGCGCTGCCACGGCCCTCCCAGGCCGTGCACCAGGCACAGGGAACTCGACATCGATACTCCGCCATACCCTTTCCGGCGCCCTGCTTGACGGCTCGAGCCGTGGCCAGCCACTGGCCACGCCGAACCGGCAGGGAAATTAACAACAAGATCAACGTGCCTTGGCCACGCACCGCCAAGGCGCTGACGCTGTCGGAGCCAGGGATGTACGAAAGAGCGGCCAGCATGCGCGGGCTTTCGTAGGTGACCTGACTCCGTTCTGACGAACTGGAGAAGTGTTATGGCTACTGGTGTTTGGATTAGCTTGCTTGGATATTTTGCGCTCATGATCGCCATCGGCATCTATGCCATGCGCAAAGCGACCTCTTCCTCGGAAGATTACATGTTGGGGGGCCGTACTCTCAGCCCGCAGGTCGCGGCACTCTCGGCAGGGGCCTCCGATATGAGCGGCTGGCTGCTGCTGGGCTTGCCCGGGGCCATGTTCGTGTCTGGGCTGGGCTCTGCCTGGATCGGCATTGGCCTGCTGGTGGGCGCACTGCTCAACTGGATACTGGTCGCGCCTCGCCTGCGCGAGCAGACCATTCATTACGGCAACGCGATTACCATTCCGGCGTTTCTGGCCAACCGATTCCCGACCCGTGCCCTGGCACTGCGCACCGTGTCGGCCATCGTGATCGTGATCTTCTTTGCCGTGTATACCGCCTCGGGCCTGGTAGCCGGTGGCAAGCTGTTCGAAACGGCCTTCACCGGAGTGTACAACTTTGGCGACATGAGCAACTACGCCATGGGCGTCATCATTACCCTCGGCGTGGTGCTGATCTATACCGTGGTAGGCGGCTTCCTGGCCGTGAGCATGACCGACTTCGTGCAGGGCTGCATCATGATGCTGGCCTTGATCATCATGCCTGCGGTAGTGCTGTTCGGTGACGGCGGCGGTGGTTTCTCACAGGCCTCGGTGACGCTCAATAGCATCGATCCCACGCTGCTCTCCTGGACCACGGGGCTGACGTTCGTAGGCTGGCTTTCGGCGGTGACCTGGGGCCTGGGCTATTTTGGTCAGCCGCACATCATCGTTCGCTTCATGGCCATTCGCTCACAAGAAGACGTGCCTGTAGCGCGTAACATCGGTATGGGCTGGATGCTGGTTTCGCTGATCGGTGCCGTATCGCTGGGCCTGGCGGGCCGCGCCTTCGCAGTGCGTAACGGCATGGACATCCAGGACCCTGAAACCATCTTCATCGTGCTGGCCAACCTGCTCTTCCATCCGCTGATCACCGGCTTCCTGTACGCGGCGCTGCTGGCAGCCATCATGAGCACCATCTCAAGCCAGCTGCTGGTGTCCTCCTCTTCGCTGACGGAAGACTTCTACCGCCTGTTCCTGCACAAGAATGCCACCGAGCAGCAGTGCGTCGCGGTGGGCCGTGTGTGCGTCGTACTGGTGGGTATCGTGGCCGCCATCATTGCTTCCAATGAAGACTCGCAGGTGCTGGGGCTGGTCAGCAACGCCTGGGCAGGCTTTGGCGCCGCCTTTGGTCCGCTGATCATCCTCTCGCTGATGTGGCCGCGTACCAACGGTGCTGGCGCGCTGGCGGGCATGATCGTCGGTGCCGCCACCGTCATGATCTGGATTTCGTTGGGCTGGAGCGGCTCCTTCCTGGGTGGCCCGGGCGTCTACGAAATCATCCCCGGCTTCATCGCTTCCTTCATCGCCATCCTGGTCGTCAGCAACATGACCGCCGATGCCGGTGAATACCAGCACATCGAGCGCTGATTTTGGCGATGACTCTTACCCCCTACTCTTGACCCTTTTGCCAACCTCACCACCTGCTTCGGCAGGCACTGAGCACTGGCAAGCACGCATCCGAGACCTCCTCGTCAAGGCCCCGCCTTGCAGGAGGTCTCTTGCATTGTTGGCCGCTTGCGCAGCGCTCTTTGCCTCAGGTCAATAACTCACCGCTTCTGGCTGGTTATAGTGGCGCCATGGATCGCGAACCACTCACCCTCATCATGGTCAGGAGCAACATTATGCGCCCGTTCAAGCCCTCTACTCTCATCGCTGCCAGCATGGCCGCTGCAACGCTGGCCGCCAGCAGCCAAGCGTTTGCCTACGGCGCAGGTGATTTCTTTACCCGCGTGGGCGTGGCACAAGTGTCACCCAAAAGCGATAACGGCGCTCTGGCCGATGGCGCCCTGTCGGTAGACGTTCAGGACAAGACCGACTTCGCCTTTACGCTGGGCTATCGCTTTCATGACAAGATGGGCGTCGAACTGCTGGCCGCACTGCCCTTCAAGCACGACATTGCCCTGAACGGCGAGAACCTTGCCTCGACCAAGCACCTGCCACCCACCCTGACGCTGCAGTATTACCCGCTGGGCGGCACCCAGGCACGGGTTCAGCCCTACATTGGCGCCGGTATCAACTACACGCGCTTCTCGGACGAACAGCTGGCGATTGGTGAGTTGGATCTGGACGACTCCTGGGGTCTGGCAGGCCAATTGGGTATCGACCTGCTGATCGACGACAACTGGGCGCTCAACGCCGCCGCCTGGTACCTGGACATCGATACGGACGCCACGGTGAACGGCGCCGCAGCGGGCACCGTCGAAATCGATCCCATCGTGGTCATGGCGGGTCTCAGCTACCGCTTCTAGAAGATGCGGGGCTACCCATCCAACCAAACAGGCCCGGGCATTTGCTCCGGGCCTGTTCGGTTGAGAAGCACGGCAGCGCCGCGCTGGCGGCTACCTGTTCAGTTGTCCGTCACCAGCTGGTCGACTCTTTCCATGGCGCGAATGACCAGCACCTGGTCGCTGGCGCGCACTTTCTCCTGCATCAGATAAGCGGCCATGGCGGGCGCTACCTCACACTTGGCGGGCATGGTCGCCTGGGCCTCGACCAGCGCGGTCAATCGGGCCACGAACACATAGCGCACCCACTGGGGCAGCGACATGGTATCCACACAAAAGGGCTCCTGACTGGCAAACGCGCTCGCCTCTGGAAGGGAGGTGCGCCATAGGTTGGCGGCTTTCATCGCGGCTTCAAGCTCGAGAAGCGCGGTTTGAAGCTGTTGATGGACGCTCATAAACAGTCTACTCATAAGGAATGGTCGGCGTGATTATCCCAACTCTGTGGGTAACTTGCCACCGAGAGGCATGGCCAACGCGTTTATGCACAGATTCACAGAAAACCTGCAAGAGGCTGTGGATAAACTATGGAAAGGTGTCGCAACGGCTACTCCCACGGGGCCCGGGGAATGTTGTTCACTTTTTGACCACCTCGACGATAAGGTATGGCTTTATCAATGGTTACGGCTGACAGTGACCGAGCATCAAGGTAGAGTGCACGCTTGAAATTCGGAAGGATGTCATGCAACCAATTACTACCCTCGATGAGTTCTTTACCCGCAGCGGTGCTGACGTGACGCTCTACCATATGGGGCGTCGTGTCGTGCCTTGCTCGCGGGATACCCTGCGCGGCTTCGAGCAGGCCGAGCACGCCTGGCCCGAGCCCTGGCAGGGGCAGGCGCGCCTGGGCATCGTGTTTAGGCTGGGCGCCATGCCTGAACCGGCCATCTGGTTTCTCGCCCTGCCGCTGGACGAGCAGGGCATGCTCTCGCCTGCACAGCGGGATGGCTTCATCAATCGCCTGCTGGAAACCCTAGGGCGTAATGCCCTGGCGTCAGAGCAGCAGACATTGACAGCTGACGCCAGCGCTGGCGTAGACGACCTGATGAAGGACAACCCACTGGCTTTCACGCCCGACGTCACCTTTCAGGCCATGCTCAATGCCCGTGCGACGCTGCAGCTGGGGTTACCTGCCAGTCAGCATCTGGAGCCGGTAGAAGCGTATTTGAGCGGCCAGCAATCGATCGATTGGCAAGCGCTGGGCGTTCAGGGTCTGGCCGATTTCACGGTTCGCATGGATGACGATGCCGCCGAGGCGCTGGCCAAGCGGTTTTCCGAGTTGCCTGTCAACGTTATCCATGCGCTATGCTACTGCCTTGAACATCGGCCTTTGCAAACGTGCCTGCTGGTGGCCCTGCAGGCACGTGGCGAACAGGCCGCCAGTGAAGGAGACGTGGAAACCTTGTGCGCCTGCGTGCGAGCGGTGGGCAGCTCACCAGAACCCACGGTAGGCGATTGGTACACGAGCTTGCTTGAGGATAGCGCTGCCTGCGGCCCTGACCTGATGGCTGCCATGGCCGGGCGCGGCTGGCAACTGCTGGAAGACGCGACACGCCTGCCGCTGTTCCTGAACAGGCTGGCCGAAAACGTGCATGCCGATTTCTCAGCCGTCGTGCGTGATATCGCCCTCGTTCCCAGGCTACGCTTGCCTGTCATGTTGACCCTGCGTGACGCACCTGTCGGTTCACCCATGCACGCACGCCTGGCAGGCCTGATGCCGCGCCGCGCATAAATTCGTAACAGGTGACGGTCATCATCATGCTGTTCTGCTCTTATTATCTCAGGAGTCACCCGTGAAGGAATTACCCTATCAGGCCAAGGCCGTGATTGGCCGCCGTGAAATGGTCACGTTGACCGACCTGGGGCTTCATCTGTGCTGCAAGGCCGATACCGGCGCACGCACCTCTGCCCTGCATGCCGAAGAGATCGAGACGGAAGAAGACGCCCATGGGCAGCTGTGGGTCAGTTTCGTGACACACAGCGGGGGTCCCGACACCCCAGGGCATCGTTATCGTCTACATTTACACGACAGAAGACGGGTGACCAGCTCCAATGGGCACAGCGAATGGCGCTACGTCATTCGCACACAGATGGAACTGGGCCAGCTCAGCTTTCCCGTCGAACTTACCTTGACCGACCGCAGCAATATGCGCCACCCCATGCTATTGGGCAGGCGCGCCATGCGTCGTTTGTTAGTCGCACCCGGCGCTGCCTTTTTGCACGGCGAGCCTTGAATACACTTAATAAGCCTTTCTGTTTTGGCCCGGAGCCCTGCATGCATATTGCCCTACTTTCGCGTAACCGCAATTTATACTCGACCCGCCGCCTGGTGGAAGCCGCCGAGCAGCGCGGCCATACGGCCCGGGTGGTGGATACGCTACGCTGTTACATGAGCATCGCCTCTCATCACCCCTCGATTCATTACAAGGGGGCTGAGATCGAGCCCTTCGATGCGGTCATCCCCCGCATTGGCGCCTCGGTGACTTTCTACGGCTGCGCCGTGCTGCGCCAGTTTGAAATGATGGGCACCTACGTGATCAACGACTCGGTCGCTATCACCCGCTCCCGCGACAAGCTGCGCTCGCTGCAGCTACTTTCCCGCAAGGGGCTGGGGCTGCCCATCACCGGCTTCGCCCACTCGCCAGACGACATTCCCGACCTGATCACCATGGTCAAAGGTGCGCCGCTGGTCATCAAGCTGCTGGAAGGCACTCAGGGCATTGGCGTGGTACTGGCCGAGACCAACCAGGCTGCCGAGTCGGTGGTGCAGGCGTTCATGGGCATGAAGGCCAACATCATGGTGCAGGAGTACATCAAGGAAGCCAAAGGCGCCGACATTCGCTGCTTCGTGATTGGCGACAAAGTCGTGGCGTCCATGAAGCGCCAAGCGGCCGAAGGCGAATTTCGCTCCAACCTCCACCGTGGCGGCACGGCCAGCGTAATCCGCATTACCCCTGAAGAGCGCTCCACCGCCATCCGGGCAGCCAAGGCCATGGGCCTGCGCGTTGCCGGTGTCGATCTGCTGCGCTCCAACCATGGGCCGGTGATCATGGAGGTCAACTCTTCTCCTGGGCTGCAGGGAATCGAGAGCGCCACGGGCAAGGACATCGCGGGCATGATCATCGAACATATCGAAAAAAACGCAACACCTGCCCGAAAAGCGCCCCCCAAGCCTAAAGGCTAACGTCCAAAGGTAAAAATAATCCGCATTAGGGGTGGCAAATCAACGCTGCCACCCCCACAATCTGCGTCACCGAAGGAGGTAGACGCTCATGTTTCTCGACAATCGCCAAGTGGCGATGGACAGCGTGCTGGAAGCGCTGGCCGATAGCATTGATTATTTCCAGGACAATATCGAACGCCTGCGCCCCTCGCTGCGCGACGCGCTGAAGCCTCACTACACGGCTCGACTGAAACAGATGCGCAAGCTGCAGGAGTTGGCCCGTGCCCATCTGAAAATGCTTCCCAGGGATGCCGACGTGGAGCGCGATGACTTTCTGTGGCTGTGGAGCCGCCTGAAAAGCTTCGTGGGCAACGATAGTCAGGTTCTGATCAATGAACTGTTGGAACAAGAGCGTGTCTTGATGCAAGCCCTCTCGACCCTGTTTACCCACCCGCTGCCCGACCCCATCGAACCCGTTGTGGAAGAGTGCATGCAGGGCTGCCGTAAATTGATCCGCGAGCTGTATAGCCTGCAAAAGCGCAAAGCTCGCCGCTAAGCGCTCCTTTCGCGCACCTTCAAGGAGCCGCCGACGGCTCTAGCTGCCGCGCTGGCTCTCCGAGCAGAGGGAGTTCCGGATAGAGCAGGCGCACGCCTTCCAGGTCGATCAGCACATCAGTGGTCACGGGTGGCGGCTCCAGAGGCAATCGATCACGGCTCAGCACGATAGGCTCGGCTGGCCCCAGAAAGTGAGGCTCCCTGCCCCACAGGTACAGATCCCCTAGCGTCGCCATACGCGCCAGCCACTCACGCACCTTGAGCCGCCACTCGCCCGCCGAGGGCTGCTCTTCGGCCACACAACCCGTCACGTCCATGCCCAGCGAACGGCCGATAAAAATCGCTCGTGGCAAGTGCCAGCTCTGGGTCACCAACAGCGCCTGCTCCAGCTGAAAGACATGCCGCGCTCGCACCATGGTGTCGTAGGTACTGAAGCCCGCGAAATCCATGGTCAACCTGTCGGCCGGCACTCCTCGTCGATAAAGGTCGCGCCACATGGCTCGGGGCTCGTTGTAGGCCTGGGTGCGGTTATCACCGGAGAGCAGCAGATGCTGCACGCGCTCATCGGCTATCAGGCGCGCCGAGGTGCGCATACGCGCGTGAAAATGGGGGTTACGCAGCCCGCTACGTGTCCAGCGAGAGGTGCCAAAAACGATAGCGACATCCGTTGGACGGCACTCTTGCAGCTGCGTATGGATATAGCGTGAGGTGCTCAGCAGTACCCAGGCGTTGCCTGCCGCCAATAGCAAAGCCGCCAGCAGCACCATGGCTACCAGCGACAGCAGACAACGTTTTACCCAACGAAATAACAGGCTGTGCATCCAGCTCCCCAGCAGGGGTTAGAACATGCCGAGCTCAAGCTTGGCTTCATCGCTCATCATGTCACGACTCCAGGCGGGGCTGAAGACGATTTCGGTATGCACCTTGCTGATCTGCGGCGCTCCCAGAATCTTGTTGCGCGCATCGGCAGCGATGACATCGCCCATGCCGCAGCCAGGCGCGGTCAGCGTCATGCGAATGGTGACGATGCGCTCACCGCTGATCAAGCGCTCGATACGACACCCGTACACCAGCCCCAGATCGACGATGTTGACCGGGATTTCCGGATCGAAACAGGTGCGCAGCTGATCCCAGACGAACTGCTCGATCTCGTCATCGCTGGCGGATTCAGGCAGCGTAGGTCGTGGCAATGCTTCAAGCCCCAAGGCATCGAGATTGCGACCCTCGATCAGATACAGCCGCCCTTCGTATCCAACGCTGACAGAGCTGCCTTTCGCCTGCATGACACTGACGATGCTATCTTCTGCCAGCGTATCCGTCTTGCCGAACGGAATGGCAATGGCTTCTACATCACGCTGTAGCGGCAGTTTCTGGCCTCGTTCGAGGCTGGCCACTTGCTCGATATCCATAGATGTCCTTAGCGTACCATTTGGATCACACGGTTCAGCGCCGCAACGAACGCATCGACCTCTTGCAGGGTATTATACGCTGCAAACGAGGCGCGACAGGTAGCCTCGACGCCAAAATGGTGGAGCAGCGGCTGCGCACAGTGATGCCCCGTACGAATCGCCACACCCAGCTGGTCGATCAATAGCCCGATATCCTGGGAGTGGGCACCGTCCACCACGAACGACAGCACCCCCGCCTTGTGCGGCGCCGTGCCTAGAATGCGCAGTCCGTCGATATGGCTGACGGCCTGAGTGGCATGGGTCAACAGCACGGCTTCCCAGTCGCCAATGGCCTCTACCCCCACGTCCTCTATCCACTGCAGCGCACGCCCCAGCGCAATCACTTCCGCGATGGCAGGCGTGCCGGCCTCGAACTTGTGGGGAGTGTCCGCGAAGGTCGTGCCCGCGTCGAACGAGACGGTCTTGATCATCTCACCGCCCCCCTGCCAGGGCGGCATGGCTTCCAGCAACGCCGCCTTGCCATACAGCACGCCCACGCCCGTGGGGCCATACACCTTGTGGCCAGAGAAAGCGTAGAAGTCGGCGTCGATGTCCTGAACATCCACTTTTTGATGCGGCGTTGCCTGGGCACCGTCGACCAGAATCAGTGCACCCTGCTGATGGGCCAACGCAGCCATTTCCTTGACCGGATTGATGGTCCCCAGCGCATTGGACACATGATTCACCGCCACCAGCCGGGTCCGCTCGTTGAGCAGTGTGCGATAGGCGTC
Source organism: Halomonas sp. BC2 (assembly GCF_002078115.1). Lineage (NCBI taxonomy): Bacteria > Pseudomonadati > Pseudomonadota > Gammaproteobacteria > Oceanospirillales > Halomonadaceae > Halomonas > Halomonas sp. BC2. The sequence goes on from NZ_LFGT01000001.1 coordinate 99,001, forward strand.
CATGTCCAGCGCACCATGAGCGTCTACCGGGATCACCTTGATGGTGAAACCACGCTCTGCGGCCAACAGCTGCCAAGGCACGATATTGGAGTGGTGCTCCAGCATCGAGATGAGCACTTCGTCGCCCGCCTGCAGCTGGCTTCGCCCCCAGCTCTGGGCGACCAGATTGATCGCCTCAGTGGTGCCCCGGGTGAAGATGATCTGGCGAGCATCCTCGGCATTGAGAAAGTCCCTGGCGCGATGACGTGTCGCTTCGAACGCGGCCGTGGCCTCATCCGCCAGGGTGTGCAGCCCACGGTGGATGTTGGCGTTGTAGCGAGCGTAGTAGTCGCCAAACACGTCGATGACCGCCTGGGGAGTCTGGCTGGTAGCGGCATTGTCCAGATAGACCAGCGGCTTGCCGTGCACTTCCCGCTGGAGCACGGGGAATTCGCGGCGCAGGGCCTCGATATCGTAGGCGGCGGTGCTGGCCGTGGTCGCTTTCTCAATCACGCTCTGGGGCATGGGGGACTCCTTGATTAATCGTTCAGCGCAGCCGCTGCTTCCACCAGCCCTGCCAGGTTGAAGCGCTCGGGCAGCTTGCCTGCCACCGCCAGCTCGACTCGCTCGGCAATGGCATCCAGCGTGACCTGTTCCAGCACTTCACCGGCAAAGGCCAGCGTCAGCAGGCCGCGCGCCGTGGCTTCGTCGATACCCCGTGTACGCAGCGCATAGACGGCTTCTTCATCCAGCTGGCCCGTGGTGGTGCCGTGGGAGCACTTGACGTCATCGGCGTAGATTTCCAACTCCGGCTTGGCGTTGATTTGCGCGCGGTCGGAGAGCAGCAGGTTCTGGTTGCTCTGGAAGCCTTCGATTTTCTGGCTGTCGCGCTTGACGTATACCCGGCCGTTGAAGACGCCCTGCGCGCGGTCATCCAGAATGCCCTTGTAGTTCTCGTTGGAGAACGTCAGCGGCGCGTTGTGGTTGACCTTGGTGTGGTTATCCACGTGCTGGCGACCCTGACCGAAGAACAGACCGTACAGGTTGCTTTCGGCGCCCTGGCCGTCCAGCTCGCAAATCAGGTCGTTGCGCACCAGCGCACCGCCCAGATTCAGGTTGTAGGAGGTGTAGCGGCTGTCGCGACTCTGCTCCACGTGGATACTGGCAATGTGCAGATCGCCCAGCGGAGCTTCCTGAAGCTTGTAGTGGTTGAGGATCGCACCACGGTCCAGCATCAGCTCACCCACCACGTTGGTGAAGTTGGCAGCATCGGCTTCCCCCACGTAGTGCTCGATCAGCGTGGCCTCACTGCGCCCAGCCGCTTCGACCAGCACCCGCGGGTGGCTCATGACCGGCGCCCCGGCCCGTGAGAGAAACTGCAGCAGAATCGGCTTTTCCACTACCGTGCCGGGCGCAATACGCACCACGGCCCCTTCTTCCACGAACGCAGTGTTGAGCGCCGAGAAGGGCGAGAATTCCACGCCGGTCAAACGACCCAACGGGCCACCCACCGCTTCATGGTTGTCGCTGAGCGCTTTGGAGAGCGGCATGACCTGCACGCTGGAAGGCAGGCCTTCCAGGTCAGACAGCGCCGCCGAAAATACGCCATCGACGAAGGTCAGGCGATAGGCTTCCAGTGGCAGTGTCAGCGCAGCCGCCTGCGCCTGAGAGAACTCGGCGTTATCGGCCAGGGCGAAATTTCCCTGAGCAATGGCGCGTACGTCGGTGTATTTCCACTCTTCATCGCGACGAGTAGGAAAGCCCATCGCCTCGAAGCGTGCAGCCCCCGCCTGGCGGCGTGCGGCCATCCAGCTGGGCTCTGCGCCACGCTGTTGGCTGCGCGCCGCCAGCGTATCCAGAAAGGTTTGTGTCTCGCTCATGCCACGGACTCCTCGATGCCTTCGTAACCGTTGGCCTCCAGCTCTTTGGCCAACGCCGCGTCACCGGTCTTGACGATACGACCATCCATCAGGACGTGGACCTTGTCGGGCACGATGTAGTCCAGCAGGCGCTGGTAGTGCGTGACCAGCAGAATGGCACGCTCTTCGGCGCGCAGGCTGTTGACCCCATCGGCCACCACCTTCATGGCGTCGATATCCAGGCCGGAATCGATTTCGTCCAGCATGGCCAGCTTGGGCTGCAGCACCAGCATCTGCAGGATTTCGTTACGCTTCTTTTCACCGCCGGAGAAGCCTTCGTTGACCGCGCGCTGCAGGAAGCTGGCATCCATTTTCATGAAGTTCAGCTTCTCTTTGACCAGCTTCATGAACTCTGGGGCGGGCATCTCGCCTTCACCGCGGGCAGCACGCTGCGCGTTCAGCGCCGACTTCAACAGGTAAATGTTCTTCACCCCCGGAATCTCGACGGGGTACTGGAAACCCAGCAGCAGGCCTGCCTGGGCGCGCTCTTCGATTTCCATTTCCAGCACGTCCTGGCCTTCGAAGGTAATGGTGCCTTGGGTGACTTCGTAGCCATCCTTGCCCGCAATGACCGCTGACAAGGTGGATTTACCCGCGCCGTTGGGGCCCATGATGGCGTGCACTTCACCGGCATTGATGGTGAGCGTCAGGCCTTTCAGAATCTCTTTGCCGTCGACGGTGACGTGTAAATCATTCACTTGCAACATAGTAATCGCCTTTTAAAAAATAGGGGGATGCCTGCGCGGTTAGCCCACCGCACCTTCAAGAGTGACGTTCAACAGTGCTTCCGCTTCTACCGCAAACTCCATCGGCAGCTCCTGGAAGACATCCTTGCAGAAGCCGTTCACGATCATGCTCACCGCATCTTCTTCCGAGATGCCGCGGCTCTGGCAGTAGAACAGCTGGTCTTCACCGATTTTCGACGTGGTGGCTTCGTGCTCGATGGTCGCCGTGCTGTTGCCGATTTCCTGGTACGGGAAAGTGTGGGCACCGCACTTGTCGCCAATCAGCAGCGAATCGCACTGGGTAAAGTTACGTGCGCCTTTGGCGCGCGGGCCGATCTTGACCATACCGCGATAGGACTGATCACTCTTGCCCGCCGAGATGCCCTTGGCCACGATGTAGGAGCGTGTGCCCTCACCGATATGGATCATCTTGGTGCCGGTATCCGCCTGCTGGCGCCCGTTGGTCACGGCCACCGAGTAGAACTCACCGATGCTGTCCTTGCCGCGCAGCACGCAAGAGGGGTATTTCCAGGTAATCGCCGAGCCGGTTTCCACCTGTGTCCAACTGATACGCGAGCGCTCACCACGGCAGTCGCCGCGCTTGGTCACGAAGTTGTAGATACCGCCCTTGCCCTCTTCATCCCCGGGGTACCAGTTCTGAACGGTGGAGTACTTGATGTAAGCATCATCCAGCGCCACCAGCTCGACCACCGCCGCGTGCAGCTGGTTTTCGTCGCGCATGGGCGCCGTGCAGCCTTCCAGATAGGAGACCTGGGCACGGCTTTCACAAATGACCAACGTACGCTCGAACTGCCCGGTATTGGCCGCGTTGATACGGAAGTAGGTGGACAGCTCCATCGGGCAAGTGACGCCTTCCGGCACGAAGACGAACGAGCCGTCGGTGAACACCGCAGAGTTCAGCGCAGCGAAGTAGTTGTCGGCGACCGGTACGACGGTGCCCAGATACTGCTTGATCAGCTCCGGGTAGTCGCGGATGGCTTCCGAGATGGAGCAGAAAATGACCCCGGCTTCCGCCAGCTCTTTCTTGAACGTGGTAGCTACCGACACCGAATCGAATACCGCATCGACCGCCACGCCTGCCAGGGCAGCACGCTCGTGCAGCGGGATACCCAGCTTCTCATAGGTTTCCAACAGCTTGGGGTCTACCTCATCGAGGCTTTGAGGGCGGTCTTCCGGGCGCTTTGGCGCGCTGAAGTAGGAGATCGCCTGATAATCGATGGGCGGATAGTTGAGGTGTGCCCAGGAGGGCTCTTCCATTTTCAGCCACTGACGATAGGCATCCAGACGCCACTCCAGCATCCATTCCGGCTCGCCCTTCTTTTTGGAAATGAAGGCGATGGTGTTTTCATCCAGGCCAGGTGGCAGTGTGTCGCTTTCGATATCGGTGACAAAGCCATCTTTGTACTCGCGACGAACCAACTGTTCCATTTCTTCGCTTGCCATGGTGATACCCTCCGGGCAGTTGGGTGGCGAGTTGAGCTCGCCGTCAATATGAGTGAATGTGGTTGCGACTTACGCGGAAGCCGCCGATAGCGTAATGCTTTGAATGGGTAGCTGAACGGGCAGCTTGATGGGAGCAGTGTCGGCGAGGTGCGCCAGGGTGACGCTCTCCAGCAGCGTACGAATGGCCAGGGATACGCGCTGCCAGTTGTCGGCCACACCGCAGGTAGCCACCAGGTCGCACTCGCCTTCCGCCTGGCTGCACTCGGTCATGGCCACGGGGCCTTCGATGGCGCTGATGATATCGGCGGCGGTAATCCGCGAGGCGGGGCGTGCCAGCCGATACCCGCCCTGAGCACCGCGCTGGGACTCCAGCAACCCGGCCTTGACCAGCATTTTAAGCGTCTTGCTCACAGTCGGGTGCGGCAGCTGAACGGCTTCGGCCAGATCGGCGGCGGCATGGGAAGTGTTCGGATGGCGCGCAATTTGCGCCATCACCACCGCCGCATAGTCGGTCAGCCGAGAAAGCTTGAGCATGGTGACTCCCGTGTGTGATGACCCGTGTGATTTAAAGGCTTACCCGTCAATTGGGGACCATTTTAGTCCTGTATAAAAATGATGTGAAGCCCTTCTGCAAAATCCTTCGCAAAAGTCACCACTTCGTGACACGTTCGCCGCTGATAACATCAAAAAAGCCAATCATTCTCATTCATAAAAGCTATGACAGTCTGTCAAGAAAACGCCCGCGAACTGATCGCAGGCGTTGGGGGTCAGGCTTTCTTGACGAACATGGACTTCAATTTCATCGGGCCAATGCCGTCTATCTTGCAGTCGATGTCGTGATCACCGGACACCAGGCGGATGTTCTTGACCCGCGTTCCCACTTTGACCACCAGCGAGCTGCCCTTCACCTTGAGATCCTTGATCACGGTCACCGTGTCGCCATCGACCAGCGGGTTGCCGTTGGCATCCCGGATACCGGAGCTGGCTGATTCGGTTTCCTCTTCACCACTTTTCGACCACTCATGGCCACACTCCGGGCACACGAATTGCAGGCCGTCGTCATAGGTGAATTCAGAGGCGCAGGCGGGACAGTTGGGAAGGTCACTCATGCAAAGGCTCCATCGCTATCGGGTCATCTACTGGACGCAGAAAGCAGTGGAGCCTACACGGCTTGGGCACAATGCTCCAGCCTGAAGAGAGAGGTCAGTCGCGCTGATAGGTACCGACCAGCCGATTCATGCCCAGCAGGTGCGGCTCGACGGCACGCAGCAGCTCGGGCAGCGTCAGCCCTTCGGGAAGCGTGGTTGCCTGGTCCAGCGCCAGTACCCAGAAATAGTAGAGGTGGCTACCATGGCCTTCCGGGGGCATTGGGCCGCCATAGCCGGGCTTGCCGAAATCGGACATGCCCACGGTTCCTTGGGTGGTATTCTCTTCCAGCGACGTCATATCGCCCGGCAAGTTATACAGCACCCAATGTACGAAACCGTAGCTGCCCTCTTTCACCAACGGGGCATCGGGATCGTGACAGATCACCGCATAGCCCTGGGTTCCTTCAGGTGCACCCTGCCAGGCCAGGTCGGGTGAGATGTCCTCGCCTTCACCGGTGTGTTTGGCGGGAATGGCCTGATGCTGGCCAAAGGCGGTGCTGCTGACCTGCATGGAAGATAGTGCAAATCCCATTGTCATCTCCAAGTCGTCGTTCGTAGGTTCAACTCATCAATGTAGCCAGGCCCTTAACCTAAATCCAACGCCGCCGCATGACGCTGCTGCCACTCTTCGACGAGGCGCCGATTGTCGGCATTCATGCGCTCGTCCAGCACCCCCGGCAGCTGCACGGACTCGCCGCGGGTCTTGAAAGTGATCAGCGGATCTTGCGTGGCCAGGTGCAGGGCATATAGCACCAGCATCAGCTCGTAGGCATCCTGAGTATTGAGCCTGGCCAGCAGAAGTGGCACTGCGGGCGCCCCGATCTCACCCAGCCGCTCAGCGGCGATGTACCAGGGGCGAGGGTTATCCGGACCACCATATTGCGAAACGAAACTGCGGTCTGCCAAGCGGCTGACATAGTAAGCCGCTTCTTCTTCAGGGCTGGCCAGCAGCGGCGGCACCCAATCCGTGACCGGCGAGGTGGACGCACGCGTGGCCGAGGGTGTCACGGGCGATACCGCAGGCTCCATCGTCGAAGGAGACTCCCCTGCGCTACTGGAGGGCGAGGACTGGCCTGCACACCCCACCAACAGCAGCACGGCTGCCCATGCTGCCGCTTTCCCCACGCGCTTCCCCGCCACCTTCCCTACTCTCTTCCCCACGCTCCTGGCCTGCAGATACATGACTCGCTTCCCTTGTTGAGCTTTCAACAGATTGTCCCTTTATCTTGATACTCGTCCCATGCCTGGACCCGGAGTGAAGTAAATCCTGGCATGAGCTCTTGCCCGAGGAGAATCCATAGCTCAGATAGTTTACCCATACGCCACGGCCGCTCACGGCATGCGAGAAGCCTGGATTCATAAAATAAACGTAGCACTTTAAATCACACGGTAGAAGCGCTGCATCATCAATCGCCGATCACGGCGATGAAGCAATGCCAAAAGGCGGGGTGCCCTGCGTTCCCAGCGCTCGGTGGGATCCAGGGTACAGACGGGCGCTGACTTTAACGGCGGTCCAGCTGGCAATTCACCTTGCCGCCGCAACTATTTAAAAAACATGTTTTTTGTGACCTTATAGTACAATTGTTTTTAAAAATTCAAAATCGACATATCGCAAAAAATTTAGCAAAATGCTAATTTGTAAACCATGAGTACACCTAAAGAAAAAAAGCTAAAGAAAGTGCTTGAAGCCATCCCGTCAGGGTTCATGGTCGATACCGCATGGCTCGAACGCCACGGTATCAGCCGTTTCCTTGCGCGGAAGTACGTTGTTAACGGCTGGCTTGAGCGCGTTAACCGCGGCGTTTTCCGGCGCCCTGCGCCGAACGCAACAACCTCTGGCGCAATCGATTGGAAAACTTGCCTGCTTTCCATGCAGCATATTATGCGCCATAACATCCATGTGGGTGGCACAACGGCACTTGCCCAACAGGGCTACGATCACTACCTGCGTCTAGGTAGCAGTGCGCCTGTCTGGGTATATGGCAACGCCACACCCAACTGGCTAAGCAAACTGCCACTGAACGCCCCCATCGTGACTCGCAACACTTCACTATTCGCTGACCCGTCCGTCGGGCTTGCCAGAAACAACATCAACGCCGAAGACACGCTGCCATGGGACTGGATGCTCAACATGTCGGCACCCGAACGGGCGATTATGGAAGCCATGGACGAATTGCCCGACCATGAGAGTTTTCATAACCTTGATATGCTATTCGAGAGCTTGACGACACTGCGGCCAAAAACAGTGGCAGCGTTGCTGCACAGTTGCAAGAAGATCAAGGTCAAGCGGTTGTTCTTTGTCTTTGCGGATCGCCATGACCACCCTTGGCGCAAGCGTCTCGATCCTGCAGAGTTCAACCTTGGCAGTGGCGACCGCGCACTGTTAAAAGGGGGCAAGATACATCCGCGCTATCGCATCATGGTGCCGGAAGCGTTTGTAAAGGCGGAGGTAAATGATGGCGCGTGAAACCTATGAAGCGCAGGTCGCGCTCCTCGTGCGCATTCTCCCGCATGTGGCGCAGGAGGATGTATTCGCGCTGAAGGGAGGCACCGCGATCAATCTGTTCTATCGAGACCTTCCACGCTTGTCAGTCGATATTGACCTGACCTACCTTCCGGTGAAAGATAGAAACGACAGCCTTTCCGAAATCAATGACGCGATGGATCGCATCGCGGCTGCCATTGAAGGCCGTATCGCCGGAGCCAAAACACAGCGTATAAAGGGCGGAGGCAGTGGCGCCACTCGTGTTCTTGCTCGCACGGGCGGCGTTGAAATCAAGATCGAAACCTCGCCAGTCACACGCGGCGTCGTACATGATCCTGAAACGCTCTCCATCGCCAGCGCCGTTGAAGATGAGTTCGGTTATGCCGATATGCAAATCGTCTCTTTCGAAGATCTATTCGGCGGCAAGCTACACGCCGCCTTGGATCGCCAGCATCCGCGCGATCTTTTTGATGTGAAGCTGCTCTACGATAACGAAGGCCTGACGGACGACCTATTTCGGACCTTTCTGATCTACATTGCGAGTTCGTCACGCCCCGCTCACGAACTGCTGAACCCTAACTTGCTCGATATTGACAAGCCTTATGCCCAAGAATTTGAGGGCATGACCAGGGCTCACCTCAGCCTCGATGAACTCTTGCACACGCGTAAACGTTTGATTACAGACATTCAGTCACGTTTCGATGAGAGCACCAAGCGATTCTTGCTAAGCCTACATGACGGTGCGCCCGATTTTGATGCCATTGATCGCCCTCAGGCGGCGGGCCTGCCAGCTGTGCGCTGGAAGCTCGTTAATCTGGAAAAGCTGAAAAACGAAAACGCGGCCAAACATGCCGAACAGCGTCATGAGCTGAAAGTGCTGCTGGGATAAGGAGTGCAGGGCGGAATCTTGAAGCTCTGGCTTCCCGGCCTGCCATTCTGTCATCCCTGTACATCGCCAATCGCCACTGCGCAGGTCCTTGCCATGAAACAGCTATTAATCGTCGCTCACGCCCCTTCCGTCAATACCCAGGCCTTGAGGGAAGCTGCCAGACGAGGGGCAGAGCACCCCAATCTCGAGCATGTCGTCTGTACGGTGAAAACTCCCTTCGAAGCAGGCCCCGCCGACCTGCTGGCCTGCGATGCCGTTCTGCTCGGCACCACCGAAAACCTCGGCTACATGAGCGGTGCCCTGAAGGATTTTTTCGACCGTAGCTACTACCCAGTACTGGATGAGAAGCAGGGCTTGCCCTGCGCGCTCTACATTCGCGCTGGCCACGATGGCACGGGCACCCAGCGAGCCGTGGAAAGCATCGTGACCGGGCTGCGCTGGCGCTGGGTTCAGCAACCGGTGGTCTTACGAGGCGAGTGGCAGGAGACATTTGCCACACAGGTCGAGGAGCTGGCCATGACGCTAGCGGCCGGGCTGGATAGCGGCATGTTTTGATGCCGTATTAGCGCCCCCTTCCAAACGGCAAAACGGCACCCTAAGGTGCCGTTTTGCGATCACATGGCTGCCGGGCGGTTATTTCAAACGCTCGAACACCGTGGCAACGCCCTGGCCCATACCGATACACATGGTCGCCAAACCCAAGGTGGTATCGCGCTGCTGCATCACGTTGAGCAGCGTGGTACAGATCCGCGAACCGGAGCAGCCCAGCGGGTGGCCCAAGGCAATGGCACCGCCGTTCAGGTTGACCTTTTCGTCCATGGCATCGAGGAAGCCCAGGTCCTTGAGCACCGGCAGCCCTTGGGCAGCAAACGCCTCGTTGAGCTCGACGGTTTGAATATCCGCTGCCGACAGGCCAGCGGCTTTCAAGGCCTTTTTGGACGCGGGTACCGGGCCGTAGCCCATGATGGAGGCATCACAGCCTGCCACACCGGTCGACAGCACGCGGGCAATCGGCTCCAGCCCCAGCGCCTGGGCACGCTCGTAGCTCATCACTGCCATGGCGGAGGCCCCCACCGACAGCGCCGATGAAGTACCGGCCGTGACGGTGCCACTGCGAGGGTCGAACACCGGCTTCAGGTTGGCCATGGACTCCAGGCTGGCATCGGCACGGATCACTTCGTCGTTCTTCACCAATACCTTGAAGCCGCGCTGGTCGTGGCCTTCGACACCGATGATCTCGTTATCGAAGTAGCCCTTCTCCATGGCTGCCTGGGCGCGCTGATGCGAGCGTACGCCGAACTTGTCCTGGTCTTCACGGGAGATGCCGTGCATCTTGCCCAGCAGTTCGGCGGTCAGGCCCATCATCATGGCCGCCTTGGCAGCGTACTTGCTGGCTGCCGGGTTCACGTCCACGCCGTGGGCCATGGGCACGTGCTCCATGTGCTCCACGCCACCAATCACATAGAAGTCGCCCATGCCGGCCTTGATGTTGGCCGCCGCAATATGCAGCGCGGTCATCGAGGAGCCACACAGACGGTTCACCGTTTGCGCAGGCACGCTACGGGGAATGCCGGTCATGATCGCCGCGTTGCGGGCAATGTTCATGGACTGTTCCAGGGTCTGGTTGACGCAGCCCCAGATCACATCGTCCACTTCCGACGGGTCCAGATTGGGGTTCCGGCTGAACAGCGCCTGCATCACGGCAGCGGACAGGTTCTCGGCACGTACGTTACGGAAAGCGCCGTTCTTTGCTTTTGCCATGGCGGTACGAACACCGTCCACCACCACGATATCTCTCGGATTCAAACTCATCATATTTCTCCTGTGGGTGGTGACTTAGGCCTGAGCGCTTGCCGTGTTGCCCGCGTAGAACTGCTCGTTGTTCTGAGCCATGGCGCGCAGTTTCTCGGTAGGTGCGTAGAGCGGTCCCAACTCTTCGGCCAAACGGTCGGCCAGGGCGACGAACTCGGCCACGCCCAGCGCATCGATGTAGCGCAGCGCGCCACCGCGGAAGGGCGGGAAGCCAATGCCGTAAATCAGTGCCATATCGGCTTCTGCGGGCGTCTCGACGATGCCGTCTTCCAGACAACGTACGGTCTCCAGGCACAGCGGCACCATCATGCGCGCCACGATGTCTTCGTCGGAAAACTCTTTCTGCTCTTTCACGACGTCTTTCACAAGGGCATGGGCCTGCTCATCGCTGACCTTCTTCGGCTTGCCCTTCTTGTCCTCTTCGTAGGCGTAGAAGCCCTTGTCGTTCTTCTGGCCCAGGCGCTGGTTGTCATACATCACCTGTATGGCGGTTTTGCCTTCACGCGCCATGCGGTCAGGGAAGCCTTCGGCCATTACCTCGTTGGCGTGCACGGCGGTATCCATGCCGACCACGTCCAGCAGGTAGGCCGGGCCCATGGGCCAGCCAAACTTCTCCATGACCTTATCGACACGCTGGAAGTCGGCCCCTTGCTCTACCAGGAAGCTGAAGCCGCCGAAGTAAGGGAACAGCACGCGGTTGACCAGAAAGCCCGGGCAGTCGTTGACCACGATGGGCGTCTTGCCCATGGCGCGGGCGTAAGCCACGGTGGCGGCCACGGCGGCGTCGGAGGTTTTCTCGCCACGAATGACTTCCACCAGCGGCATGCGGTGCACGGGGTTGAAGAAGTGCATACCGCAGAAGTTTTCCGGGCGCTTGAGGTTCTTCGCCAGACGGTTGATCGAAATGGTGGACGTGTTGGAGGTAAGAATCGTGTTCTCACCCACCATGCCCTCTACTTCGGTCAACACCGCATCCTTGACGTTGGGGTTTTCCACCACCGCCTCGACCACCAGATCGACATTGCCGAAATCACCGTAAGAGAGCGTCGGGCGGATGTTGGAGAGTTTCTCGGCCATTTGCTCAGTGGTGAGCTTCTTGCGCTCCACCTGCTTGGAAAACAGTTTGCGAGCCTCTTTCAGGCCAAGCTCGATGGCATCGTCCTTGATGTCTTTCATCAGGATCGGAGTGCCTTTGCTGGCACTCTGGTAGGCGATACCGCCACCCATGATGCCAGCACCTAGCACGGCAGTCTGCTTGACCGGCTGAGACTGCTTCTCGTACTTACTGCCTTTCTTCTTGACCACCTGATCGTTGAGGAACAGCCCCACCAGGTTGAAGGCAACGCTGCTCAGCGCCAGCTTGGCGAAGGACTTGGCTTCGATGGCCTGGGCACGCGCACGGGTTTCTCCGGCCCCTTTCTGAATGACCTTGATGGCTTCCACGGGTGCCGGGTAGTGCGGGCCTGCTTTACCGGCCACATAGCCTTTGGCGGTTTCGAAGGCCATCATCTGCTCGATGGCATTGAGCTTCAGCGGAGAGGTTTTCTCTTCGCGGCGGGCCTGGTAATCCAGCTCACCGGCATTGGCGCGATCGAGGATGTCCAGCGCTGCCTCTTCCAGCAGCTCATGGGCAACGGCGGCGTCAACGGCGCCTACTTTCAAGGCGGCATCGGCACGGTTTTCGGTGCCACCGGCAATCCACTCCACGGCGTTATCTGCCCCGATCAGACGCGGCAGGCGCACGCAGCCACCCCAGCCTGGCAGAATGCCTAGCTTGGTTTCCGGCAGGCCAATCTTGGCTTTCTCGCTCATCACGCGATAGTCGGTGGTCAACAGCACTTCACAGCCGCCGCCCAGCGCCAGACCATTGATCGCCGTCACGGTGGGATACGGCAGGTCTTCGATGGCGTTGAAGATATCGTGGACCTTGAGGTTCATCTCCACCAGGTACGCTTCGCCCTTGTCGAACAGGCTATGGAATTCAGTAATGTCGGCACCGACGATAAACACGTCCTTGGCACTGCGGATCATCAGACCTTGCACACCACTTGCGGCCTGCAGCGCCTTGACCGCGTCTCCCAGCTCCGCCACCACGGCACTGGAAAGCTTGTTGACGGACTCATCTTTCAGGTCGAAAGTGAGCACCGCGACATCATTGCCACCCTGGGTGTCACGACGCTCCACCGTGATGGCATTGCCTTGATAGATCATTCGCGCTCTCTCCACATAGTGTCGGGCAGGTTAGCTTCGGCGAACCCGCCGCGCATTCATACGGTCGTTTGATTGCCTTAGCTTGGTGGAGTTGCTCGAGTACGTCAACCCCTGACTTTTGGCTAATCCAGCCCTCAGCATAGTCCTTGTGGGGACCTTTCATGAATCTCGGCAGCCATCAGCGGCTGCCATCATTTTTGCGTTTTTGTTCTGCAGACTGCGACGTATGCGAAAATTAGTGCGTATGCTAAGGAATCATCACACTTCACGATTGAATCGAGCGATCACACGATGGGCACTTTATTGAATCCCGCCCGGACACGGGCCGTACAGGCCTGGGTCGAGCGTCTTGTAGAGCGCCTGAAACCATGGAGTTGGCTGTGGCCGCCCATGGCATTTGCAGCAGGCCTGGGCAGTTTTTTTCTGGTGGATCGTCAGCAGTGGCTGGGAGTGGCCCTGGCGGTGGGGCTGCTGGTGGCTTGGCTTCTGCTGCTGTCGGAAAGCCTGGTCGGGCGGCTGCTGGCCAGCCGCGGCCACCCTACCCTGCCCAAGGGCATTGCCTCTTTCATTGCCCAGATGATTCACCAGGAGACACTATTTTTCACCCTGCCGTTCATCCTGATCACCACGGTGTGGAATAGCGGGCAGACGCTGTTTGCCCTGCTGGTCATGGCCATGGCCGTGCTATCGATCATCGACCCACTGTATTACAAGCTGGCCGGACGATGGCGCAGCCTGTACTTCATGTTTCATGCGCAATGCGTCTTTCTGGTGCTGCTGGTGATCTTGCCGATCATGCTGCATCTGACCACCCGGCAAAGCCTCCTGCTGGCGCTGGTGCTCACCGTCCTGGTGGCCCTGCCCAGCTTCTGGCATCTGCTGAAGCAACGCAGCCTGGCGCGCTGGTGTGGTTTTCTTGCCTTGACCATGGTGCTGGCCTACGGCGCCTGGCTTGGCCGCGTCTGGGTGCCCCCCGCCAGCCTGTGGATGACGGGCAGCGCGCTATCGCCTGCTTTCGATACCCAGCAGCGCGTGCCCCAGGGTACCACTCCGCTGACTCCCGAGGCCCTGCGCACCCATGGGCTCTATGTATATACCGCCATTCGCGCACCACGCGGCTTGAGCGAAACCATTTATCATGTCTGGCATCATAATGGTACGCCCATGGACCGTATTGCCCTGACTATCAACGGCGGCCGTGAACAGGGGTATCGCGCCTGGAGCCATAAACGCAACTTCCCTGAAAACCCCGCAGGGGATTGGCGAGTCGACATCATGACCGAAGGAGGACAACGATTGGGGCTGATCCGCTTCACGGTCTCGGATGACGAGCAGCAGGCCTCCATGGCCGACAGCACCATTCAGCGCAGCGGATTAAGCGCGCTCAATTTACGGCGATTCGTGGCAGGCAGCCGTTCTGACCAGCAGGCCCCAGACGCCGCCGATTAGCATAACGCCTTGCATTCAGCGGCGCAGCTTATGACAATTCGCCCACTCACATTTTCTGGTAGCTAGCGACTATGGCTTCAACTATTGGTTTTCGTATTGCCCGATTGCCCCATTTATGGCGCTCCATCATCGACCGCAGGCTAGCACCGCTGGGGCTGACCCAAACGCGCTGGGTCACGCTTTATCACTTGTGGAAGCTCGGCGAAGGCAACCCGCAGTGCTATCTGGCGCGGGCCATTGGCGTCGAGGCACCTTCGCTGGTGCGCACGCTGGGGCAGCTGGAAGAGCAGGGGCTGGTGGAGCGGCGCGCCTGTGACACTGACCGTCGCAGCAAGCGCATTTATCTCACCCCGGCGGCGATGCCGCTGCTGGAACAGATCGACAGCGTAGTGCTCGCCGCCCGCAAGGAGATCTTCGCCGGGCTGAGCGACAGCGACCTGATCCAGTTGGACCAGTGGCTGGCGCAAATTGAATCCAATGGTCTGGCCATGCAGGCCAGAGACCAGGACAAGCCGACGGTATGATCCCCCGGCGGCCGCGAACAGCTATCTCGTCAGGACAGCTATCTCGTCAGGAGGGTCGACCGCCTGACGACAGCGCCTTGCCTGGGGGGCGGTCTGACAGGCCGCCCAGCGACACTTTCAAGGTCATGATATCGCCCAGGTAGCTGGTAAAGCGTTCGGCGGTTTGTGATTCCCACCACCATAGCGTCAAGGCGTACGAGTTGCACTCCAGCACCAGCGCATCCTGGGGCAAACGCTCCAGCAAGGTGCGCAGCGTGGCGTCGGCGCTCTCCGGTAGCGGTCGCAGCGGCGCAATACGCCACCGCCAGCCAGCATGAAAGGCTTCCAGTGCCGCGCTGGCATGGCTATCGCGCACCAGAACGAAATCCGGCCCCGGCGTCTCCTGGCCAAACCGCCACCGATAGGCTGGCATGGTGCCTTTGAAATGATGCAGCGGCGGCACGGCCATCTTGATGGTCACCCCCTGCTGCCGCGCACTGTCGCGTAGCGCCATCTGGCGCTTCTGGCGGGGGCTGGGCTTGAGCCACATCACCGGCGCCATCACGAACAGCAGAATCAGAACAATCACCAACCATTCCATTTAGCCACCTCTTGCATTGCCGTGCAGGGCAACGATTGCAAAAAACCATGATCCAGGTCGTTGTGCAGCGCCACTACCCGGCCTAAAGTAAGGTTATCTAACGAAGCTTCTCTTTGTTAAATACCACCAAGGAGATACGCCATGAGCTATCACCACATTCTGGTCGCCGTCGACCTCACCAAGGACTCGCACAAGATCCTTGAACGCGCCGTGGCGATTGCCGAACGCAATAACGGCGCCAAGCTCTCGATCATGCACACGCTGGAGCCGCTGGGCTTCGCCTACGGTGGCGATATACCCATGGACCTGACCAGCATTCAGGACCAGCTGGACGATCACGCGAAAAAACGCTTGGCAGACATTGCCGCTCCGCACGTCGAGCCCGCCGACCAGCACGTGGTGGTGGGCATGCCCGATACCGAGATCCATCGCTTTGCCGATGAGCACAATGTGGATCTCATCGTGGTGGGTTCCCACGGCCGCCACGGCTTTGCCCTGCTGCTGGGCTCTACCTCTACCGGCGTGCTGCATGGCGCCCAGTGCGACGTGCTGGCCGTGCGCGTCGGCAAGAAAGGCGAAAAAAGCGACGAGTGATCGGCCATGACCGACCCTAACGCCAAAGGCCCCTTACGGGGCCTTTTTTATAGTGCCTTGCAGGCTATTCGCCGTTCGCCATCGCCTCCAGCTCCATCCAGCGCTCCATTGCCGTTTCCAGCGACTGCTGCACTTTTTCCAGGGCTTGCAGCCTGGCAGTCACGGCGGTGGCTTCCTGCTGGTAAAACCCCGGATCGCCCACTTCCTGCTCAAGCGTCTCGACTGCCTGCTCCAGTCGCTCTATTTCGGCAGGCAGCGCATCCAGCTCTCGCTGCAGCTTGTAGGAGAGCTTCACGGACTTCCTGGCTGGCTCGTTGACGGGTTTTTCGACCACTTCTGGTGCAGGTACCGATGTCGGCTCCGTCTGCTGGCGGGCAGCACCCTCCCAGGGGGCTGGGGGCAGCTTGCCACCTTGTCGAATCCAGTCGGTGTAGCCACCCACGTACTCGCGCACGCGCCCTTCCCCTTCGAAGGCCAGCATGCTGGTCACCACGTTGTCCATGAAGGTACGGTCGTGGGAAACAAGCAGCAGCGTGCCATCGAAGTCGAGCAGCAGCTCTTCGAGCAGCTCAAGGGTTTCCATGTCCAGGTCGTTGGTGGGCTCATCGAGCACCAGCACGTTGGCAGGCTGCGTAAACAGCTTGGCCAGCAGCAGGCGGTTGGACTCGCCCCCCGACAGCGCCTTGACCGGCTGACGCACACGATCCGGCGTGAACAGGAAATCCTGCAAGTAGCTCATCACATGGCGGTCCTTGCCGCCGACAGTGACCCGATCACTGCCCTGCGCCACGTTGTCGTAAACGGTTTTCTCCAGCTCCAGCCCCGCCCGAAGCTGGTCAAAGTAGGCCACCTTCAGGTTGGTGCCCAGCTGCACGCTGCCTTCGCTTGGAGCAAGCTCTCCCAGCAGGATTTTCAACAGCGTGGTCTTGCCCGCGCCATTGCGACCCAGGAAACCGATACGGTCGCCGCGCATGACTTCCAGATTGACGTTGCGCAAGATGGTGTCGTCGCCAAAATACTGGCTAACGCCCTTGAGCTCGACCACCCGCTTGCCCGTGCGCTCGCCGCTGTCCACGGTCAGGTTGGCGGTGCCCTGGCGCTCACGGCGCTGGCTGCGCTCATTGCGCATCGCTTCCAGAGCCCGCACGCGCCCTTCGTTACGGGTTCGGCGCGCCTTGATTCCTTGACGGATCCAGGTCTCCTCCTGGGCCAGCTTCTTGTCGAACAACGCATTTTCACGCGATTCGATTTCCAGCTCGTGCTGCTTGCGCTCTTGATACTCCGCGTACACGCCGGGGTAGCGGCCCAGCTTGCCACGGTCCAGTTCCAGAATATGGGTGGCCAACTTCGACAGAAAGGCACGGTCGTGGGTGATCAGCAGCACGGCGCCATTGAACGCCAGCAGTTGCTCTTCCAGCCACGCAATCGTATCCAGATCCAGGTGGTTGGTGGGCTCATCCAGCAGCAGCAAGTCCGGCTCCGACACCAGCGCCCTGGCCAGCGCCACGCGACGACGCCAGCCACCGGAAAGCACGCTCATCTCTGCTTCGGGCGGCAGGCCCAGGCGCGTCAGCACCACGTCGATACGCTGATGGAACGACCAGCCATCAATCGCTTCCAGCCGCGTTTGCAGCGTGGCCATGCGGTTCATGTCCGGGTCGGGGTCGTTGATCAGATGCTGGTATTCCGACAGCAGCTCGCCCGCTTCGGGCAGCCCCTGGGCCACCATGTCAAAAATCGTCATGCCCGATGATTCAGGCAGCTCCTGGGCCAGCACGCCGATTTTCAGCCCCGGCGCGCGCCAGATGGTGCCGTCGTCCGCCTGGATGTCGCCTGCCACGAGTTTCAACAGGGTGGATTTACCGGTGCCGTTGCGCCCGACCAGCGCCAACCGCTCGCCCTTTTCAACCGTGAGGTCGGCGCGATTCAATAGTACCTGGGTGCCGTAAGCGAGTTGCAGCTGTTCGAGTCGTAACAGGGTCACGCAGTGTCCTCCTTCGTCGTGAGGCGCACAGTGTAACGCATGGATCCCTGTAACGGTGCACTCATATAGAGCCCGACGGTACAACGTGCTAACGTCCAGCGTGAAAGGGGCAACGCCTACGGCTGTCTTGTGGCACTTACAGGGTAGAAAAGCGTGACCGTTACCGTCTCCATGCACTTTGTCAACGAGCTGTTTCGTGGCCTGGCTCCCACCGGGCAAGTGGCCACGCGTTATTTGATGCTGTCTGGCATTTCCCCGTTCTTGCTCGAGGCTCCCAATGGCCGTGTAACGGTGGAACAGTTTGCCCAGCTTTACCGGCTTCTGGCGGTGGAGTTCGACGATGAGACGCCCGGTTTTTTCTCTCGGCCGCTGCGCTGCGGCACCCTCAAGCTGCTGTGCCTCAGCATGCTGGATGCTCCCACGCTGCGTATCGCACTACATCGCTACACCCAGTTTTTTCGTATTGTGCTGGATGACTTTGGCTATTGTTTTTCCGTGGAGGGCGACCTGGCTCGTATGGCCCTCGAGGAGCACAAACCGCTTCAGGGTAGCCACATTCTGGTGCATGAGCTGATGTTGAAGCTCTTTCACGGCATTGCTTCCTGGCTGATCGCGCGAAAAATCCCGCCCATATTGATGGAGTGCAGCTATCCGCAACCCGCCCATCAAGCTGACTATCTCTATTTTTATCCAGGCAAGGTGACCTTCAACCAGCCGAAAACGGCGGTCTATTTCGATACGGCTTTTCTGGAACATCCCGTCCGACAACGTAAGCAGCACCTCGGGGCTTTTTTGCAGCGTGCGCCAGCAGACTGGTTTTATGTCTCTTTCGAAGACCGTATCGCCACCCATCGCGTGCGGGAGTACCTGCACCGCCACCGACTCTCTTCCAGCACCATTCACGACGTGGCCAATGCGCTGCACGTGTCCGTCCGTACCTTGTCGCGCCACTTGCAGGCAGAGGGCACCCACTTTCAGGCGGTAAAGGACGAGTATCGGCGGGACGTGGCCATTCAGGTATTGACCCGCAGCAGGGAGCCGCTCTCCGCGCTGGCCGACACCCTCGGCTTCGAGGACCAGGCCTGCTTCAGCCGAGCCTTCAAGCAATGGACCGGCAATTCGCCTGCCGCCTACCGCAAAGCGCAGACAGCAGGCACCACGCTCTGAGCCGCTAGATCTCCGTGCGGATACGTTTTTTATCCAGCTTGCCTACGCTGGTCTTGGGTATTTCATCGACGAAACGTATCAATGACGGCACTCCCCAACGGTTGAGCTTGCCCTGCGCCACGAATTGCTCCATGAACCCCTGAATCGCCTCGAAGGTAGGCGGCCGATTGAGGTCGCTGGGTACGACGAGCGCTGCGGGACGCTCCCCCCACTTGTCATCCGCCACGCCGATGACCGCCACTTCAGCGACGCCGGGGCATTGACTGATATAACTTTCCAGCTCCAGGGAGGACAGCCATTCGCCGCCGGTCTTGATGACGTCCTTGATGCGATCACTAATGGCCAAAAAGCCATGCGCATCCAGCGACCCCACATCCCCGGTGTGTAACCAACCCTCTCGCCATAGCTCTTCGCTACGCGTCTCTTCCTTGTAGTAAGCCTGGGTGAGCCAGGGCGCTTGTACACGGACTTCCCCCACACTCTGGCCATCATGAGGAAGCGGTTGACCGTCCACATCGACCACCTGCAGCCGCACGAACGGCACCGGAAGGCCGGCCTTGCAGCGCCAGGGGAGTTGGCTTTCGAAGTCAGCCTCCGCGACCTCCTTCGGCAAGATATCGGCGGTGAGCAGAGGACACGTTTCCGACATGCCGTAAGCGCTGCGGGTGTCGATCCCCAACGCCCAGGCACGGCTTGCCAACGCCTGGGTCAAGGCGCTGCCTCCGACCAGCACTTTCCAGCCGGTCAAATCGACCTTTTTCGTCGCGACGGCCTCCGCGCTCACCACCATATTGAGCAGTGTCGGTACGCAGTGAGAAAAATCGACCTTTTCACTAACCAGCAGCTTCACCAGCATCTCCGGCTCGTATTTGCCCGGGTACACTTGCGTCGCGCCCAGCAGCGTGGCGGTGTAAGGGACGCCCCAGGCATGTACGTGAAACATCGGCGTAATGGGCATATACACCTTGTCTCGGTTCAACAGCTCGAAGCCAGGCGCCTGGAACGTGCTAGCCTCGCCCAGCGTGTGCAACACCAGCTGACGGTGAGTAAAGAACACCCCTTTCGGGTTGCCGGTCGTGCCGGTCGTGTAGAACAGCGTGGCCACGCCATTTTCATCGAACGTGGGGAAATCATAATGGCTGGGCTGGTCAGCCAGCAGGGCCTCGAACTCCCCCACCAGTGGCAGCGACGTCGAAACGTCACGGCGCTCTTCCTGACAAAGCACGTAGCCACGAATATCGGGCAGTTGCTGCGCCAGCGACTCCAGCAGAGGCACGAAGTCCTCATGCACCAGCACGAAGACGTCTTCCGCATGCTGCATGGTGTAGAGAATCTGTTCGGGTGCCAGGCGGACGTTCACCGTGTGCAGCACCGCACCTATCATGGGAATGGCGAAGAAGCATTCCAGATAGCGGTGGCTGTCCCAATCCATCACCGCCACCACATCTCCTGCCTGCACTCCCTGCGCCGTCAACAGATGGGCCAGTTGATGGACTCGCTCTTGAAAACGACGGTAGTCGTGACGGCCTTGATCGCGGTACACGATCTGATTATTGCCCGCCATGCGAACGCCAGACTCCAACAGATCCTTGATCAGCATGGGAGGGTTGGTGGCGGAGGATGTCGAAGGAAGCAGTTTTGGCGTTATCGTCGGCATAAAACGTACCTTTGATTGTTGTTGGATGTCTGGGGCAACCTAGGTTTTGAGCTAGGTGTTTATGGCGCACCCGAAAGCTATCTGGTCGATACCGAGGGCACTATTCGTTACAAACATACAGGTTACATAACTTCTGAAGATGTTGAGCGAGTCATCCAGGAAGTCGAGAAGTGGAAACGATAAAACGGCTCTTAAGACGCAATAATTTTTGTTGATGACTCCAACAGTAACGATTGATTAAGGAAGATATATGCTGCAATACCCTCAAATCGACCCGATCGCCATCGCCATAGGCCCTCTTCAGATTCACTGGTATGGCTTAATGTATGTAATCGGGCTAGTGGCCGCTTGGTGGTTGGGTCGGCGTCGCGCCCACCGACTCGGCCTAAGCCACGATGATATAGGCGACCTGATCTTCTACGCCGCCATCGGCATCATCGTTGGCGGCCGCCTTGGCTATGCACTGTTTTACGGGCTCGAACAACTGCAAGCCAACCCCCTTTGGTTACTAAAAATCTGGGAAGGAGGCATGAGCTTTCATGGCGGCCTTGCCGGTGTGTTAGTGGCTGCCTGGCTGTTTGCTCGCAAACATCAACTGGCTTTTATTCAACTGACCGACTTCATTGCTCCGTTAGTCCCCATCGGCCTGGGAGCGGGTCGCCTCGGGAACTTCATCAATCACGAGTTACCGGGGAGAGTTAGTGATGTACCTTGGGCAATGGTGTTTCCATCCATGATGGGGCTGGGCTCTGAGCCACGACATCCTTCGGCTCTCTACGAGTTTGCCCTTGAAGGTGTCGTGTTGTTTGCCGTGCTGTGGTGGCTATCGCGCCGACCACGTCAGCGGGGCCTCATCTCTGGGCTGTTCCTGCTTCTGTATGGAGCCTTCCGTTTCATCGTAGAGTTCGTGCGCCTCCCCGACCCTCAGTTGGGATTCATCGCTTTTGGCTGGTTAACCATGGGGCAGCTACTGACACTACCAATGATCGTCGCGGGCTTTGCTCTGGTCGCTTGGTCCAGAGGTCAGCCAATGGATAAGCCAAAGGCGGCGTTAAACTCATGAAACAAGTCTTCGCTTTTCTAACGGTGGCACTCTTTATAGTCACCCCGGTAGCGGCACGTGAAGTGATATTTGAGGTTGGTGACAAAAGTTCCCCTTTTAACCGTTCGCCCCAACGTGACTTTCTACCGGCTAAAGAAGCCTTCCGAACCACCGCCTGGCGAGACGATGATCGAGTTTATATCGGCTTCACCGCCGCCGAAAATTACTACCTTCACCGGCATCAGTTCGCGATTGAGAGTCTCTCTCAAGATATCAATTTCGGTGAGTTGGCTTTGCCTCCTGGCGAGCCAATGTCGCACGCGTCTTTAGGGAACATTAACGTTTTCTACGATCAGGTGTTGGTGAGTGCGCCCATAGAGGCGAGCGACACCGTTACCGGGCCGCTGGCCATCATGGTGACCTTTCAGGGCTGTTCCGACCAAGGACTCTGCTATCCACCCGAACAGGTCGAAATCGTATCACCGTACGGTTCGCCTCCGGCGGCCTTCACCATCAGCCCCTCCCGTGATACGGCGGGTAGCTCCAAAGGTGCCCCTTAACCCGCCTTATTCATGAGGTCGA
>NZ_LFGT01000002.1:0-7282 GCF_002078115.1 Halomonas sp. BC2
CTAACACATGCACCCGAACGACGAGCACCCCGCGAGGTACCTTGGTCTGAGTATCAATGTAAACCCAATTAGCGACTGACGTTTCCACCTCCTCGTCTATTTCGAAAGGTTCGAGGCTGATCAACCGAGGGTCGGGGGAAGTGCTAAAGCCGTCTTCAAAGGTAAACCAGCTAACGCCACGAATCGTTTCGGGATAGGCCGATTGCAAATAGAGAAGCGCATTCCACATATCACGTAGAAAGCCCTGTGATTCCAGTGTAATAGGAGCATGAATAGAGGCCTGTCCGACCCCTTTTCCTGATCCATGCGGCTCCCCAGTGGAGAAAATAGTTTCGTCACCCGGAACGGGGACGCCTCGTGTATCGGGCACATTTTTTCGAGTATATCGTTTATCCAAGACGGCGCGAGGCTTACCTAAAATAACGAATTCGTCCTCAGGAAGGTCTAGCCAAGAAGAGCCATGGTCGGGCTCTTCATCATCCGTCAGGTCAATGACATCGGGGATGTCTTGAAGCTGATGATAGGGAAATTGAGTGGGAGCATCATCGCCATCGGTGGCTGGTACTGTCGTTGACTTCTCTCTTTCGCGGTGGATCGTGGCACCATCGGGCTGCGTACAGCCTAATATCTGCAAGCCTAGGAATGTGTTGCCACCATCAATTGGAACGCCAGAAACAGAGATTTCCCCGCTGCCTTGAAACCATGGGGTGGCTTTTAAAAGCATCTCATCTGGCGTGGAGCTGGTTTCAAATTGTGAATATATATATTTTGCAGCGCGCTTGGCATACGGATCGTACAACATATGCGCGAGCAAAATGGCATCGTGTTTATGAACATGATAGGTAAATTTGACAGGCCACGTACCTGGGGATGCAGGCGCATCAAGCGGTCGATAAAGACGTTTTTTGACTTCTTCCCAAGGGTAAGTGGCGAGCACTCGCTTGATTTCAGAAGATCGGCCGTAAACGCGAATAAAAAATTCTGTGCAAGGGATGAGCAAGTGTTTGCCATCTGGAAGGTCAAATTCAATCAGGTATGTTTTGTGCTGATTTTTCTGGGGTAAGTAGTTCGAGTCATGAAAAGCGGTATAGAGGCTTCGTCCTGATTGTCGTAAATCATCTAAGGTGACAATTCGCCAGCCGCCTGGAGAAAAAGAAACGGAGAATTTTCTTTCCTCGTAGGCAATACGCGAGCTACTCACGCCCTTTTCCCATACTGACCCTATTCTCAATAGCCCAAGATGCGTTAAGACAGTCTCACGTCTCATCACGCCTCCTAAGTTATTTTCATGGTCGATGGTTCTTAAGAAGATATGGATTTTAGGGACGCTTCGTAAGCGATTGTTCTTAAATATAGGCCCGTACCACCAAACGACCAAGCGCTCTGCCTCGTTTTTTAGGGTGCCATCATGGAAGCTAAAGGTTCTGGATTGTTTAAGAGAAACGGTCACAAAGGCGCACTCTATGTAAACTCAACATAGAGATTGTCGCAGCAATTATTGTTTAGTCGCAACAATTGTTGGAAATGACACTGCTTGCGGCCTATCAGGACCGAGCGCCGGAGTTGGTGCGGCACGCGCAACGTCAGAAGCGACACCGCCGGCTGATATTCCCGTTCTATAGCCTGCAGCGGGGCTGGCAACGGCTGTTTGCTCAAGGCCGAAGTGTTTCTATCCCCTCTGGAGAAGAGCGCCAGACGCCGAGGCACGAATACCAGACTTGTTCACCTCCTCAGGAGGACTATGCCGATGACACGCCGGAAAATGGGGAGACCCTAGACCTTAGGCCTCTTGACCTCTGTGCTGCCCCAAGGTTTTAGACTTTTAATCTATCGTGACGATAGCGTCCTGCCTGACAGAGGCAGGCAAAGCCAATCAGCCATTGAGGAGCACACTGATGTCCAACGTTTGCCAAAGTGTCACCCAGAGCCTTCTACCCGCCATGCGCAGGCCGTACTGGGTAGGTGCCATGATGCTCGCAGGGGCGCTGATCGCGCCGCTCAGCCATGCGCATCATCACTCATCAGACAGCGACGCCCATGGGCAGGCCGCATCACCTTCAGAGAATCCGGCCGTCGCCGCTTTTCAGGCGGCCAATGACCGTATGCATGAAGATATGAACATGGCCTTCAGCGGAGACCCCGACGTGGACTTTGCCAAGGGCATGATTCCGCACCATGAAGGCGCCATTGCGATGGCCGAGATCGTGCTCGAATATGGCGATGACCCAGAGATTCGCCAGCTCGCCGAGGAGATTATCGCGGCTCAAGAGAGTGAAATTGCGTTTCTGCGCGAGTGGCTCGAGCGTCAGGAACATTAACGTCACCTTGCCCGCATAATCCGCTACGCACCGGCCGCAACAGTGATATTCTGCCCGCCTCTTCAGGGTCGCATCAAAGGAGCGCTGCGTGTCGGGGGTAATTTACGGGTTGGATTTGGCGGGGGTGATCGTGTTTGCCCTGTCGGGAGTCATTTTGGCCTGCCGTTCGCGGATGGACCCGTTTGGCATGCTGGTGCTGGCGGCGGTGACCGGGATTGGCGGCGGCACCTTGAGGGATCTGGTGCTGGGTGTCCGGCCGGTGTTCTGGGTCACCGACCCCACGTATCTGTGGGTCATCCTCGCCACGGTGGGCGTGTCGTTGGTGGGATTTCACTATATCCATCGTCTGTCTCGGGGGTTTTTACCCATCGCGGATGCCTTCGGCCTGGCGCTGTTTACCGTGATCGGTACCCACAAGGCGCTGCTGCTGGGCACGTCGGGGGTGGTGGCGGTACTCATGGGCATGATGACCGGCGTGGCGGGAGGCATGATTCGTGACGTGTTGGCCCAGCGGGTGCCCATGGTGCTGCGCGAAGAGATCTATGCCACCGCCGCCATGGCGGGCGGGATCGTCTATGTGGTGCTCCAATCCTTGCAGGCACCGCTGACGCTTGCCATTGCGGCTGCCTTGAGTGTCACCCTGGGGCTGCGCTTGGCGGCGATTCACTGGCACCTGGCGCTGCCGGTGTTTGCCTGGGTGACCGTGCCGCCCAAACACGACGAAGCCGACGACACGACAGAGCCACACACCACCTCGCTCTCGACGCCCCAGAAGGCCAAGGAGCGGGTGCGCATGATTCGCCGCGAGCGTCGTCGCTAAGCGCCTGCCGGTACTTATGGGCGTTGGGTGGCGCGCCATTGATCGAACCAGCGCCGAGGCTGAATGACGCGCAGGGTTGGCTCGCTCTCCACCAGCTCGACACCGATACCCAGCGCCCCCAGGCGGGCATACAGCGCGCCATTGGCCTGCTGATGGGCCAGGGTGATATCCGACAGTAGCAACAGGGGGCCACCTGTCAGCGCCAGGTTGGCCAGCCGAATCTGTTCGCCGTCGATGTTCAGTTCAGCGCTGCCCTCGATGGGCTGTACGTCGAGCAGCCGCCCCAGCCAGTCGCGCTCTCGGGCGCGGGCTAAAAAAAGTCGCGCCAACAAGCCGGAGTCGCGCATCCCCAAGCGCAGCTGGCTGGTCAGCTGCAGCGGGTCGCCCCACACCAACCGTGCCTGCTGCAGGTCGAGCTGCACCCACCAGCCCGCGTCCTGAGCCCCTTCCTCGCTTTGGCGGAACATGTTCTCCAGCCGCACATAGGAGTCGCTGGCGGTGAAATGGCGAGCATCGAGGTCGCCGTCGGTGAGCCTTAGCTGCATGGCGATATCCCCACGCAGCCGCTGGTCCAGCAGGGCCAGCTCGGTCTCGAAAGCGCGCAGGGTAATCTCCCCTTGTGCCTGCAGCCCTTCCAGCAGCCATTCGCTGCTCAGGCTGGCGTGGCCGGAGAGCAGCTCCACCCCGGCATCGTCAGGAAGAAAACGGTTGTAGCGGGTCATGTCCGGCACTTCGGTGATGGGCAGCACGATGCGGGTCACGAAGTGCTCCGGGGCGGCGGCTTCCAGCATCTCACTGAAGCGGTCTGTCTGGGTGGTCAGCGCCAGGTGGCGGCCTTGAAGATGAGGGCGACCGTCGTCCTGATGGCTCAGGGCAAACTGGGGAATGCCGAGTGAAAGCCGCGCCTGTTCGGAGCTGTCCAACTGCGCGGTCAGCTCTCCACGCCCTGTGGCGAGATAGTCCAGAAAGGTCACGGCCAGCTCATTGGCGTTGACCCTCAGGCGTGTGGGGGCCTGGAACTGGTCG
This sequence comes from Halomonas sp. BC2, assembly GCF_002078115.1. Lineage (NCBI taxonomy): Bacteria > Pseudomonadati > Pseudomonadota > Gammaproteobacteria > Oceanospirillales > Halomonadaceae > Halomonas > Halomonas sp. BC2. Next base: position 4,165 of record NZ_LFGT01000002.1, read on the forward strand.
TCACGAAACGCCCCCTGCAAGAAGAGCTGGCCTTCGCCCGAGAGGCTGATGCCATGGGCATCCGGTAAAAAAGCGTTGAGAAAACTGAGCCGTTGAACGCTGCCGTCGACGCGGAACTGCCCGCTGGGCACGCCTGCCCGGCGCTGAAACTGCCCATCACGAAGCACGATGATGCTCTCCAGTGGCTCCTCCAGGGCGTGCTCGTCGGCCACCTGCCAGCGCAGCCGTGAGCCGCTGATATCCAGCGCCGTGCCGTCCAGCGCGGCCTGGCGTATCGTCAGCTGCAACTGCGCGTTGCTGACTAGGGTGCCGCGCTGATCGCCCCGCTGCCAGCCGGTGGTCAGCTGATTGCCCGCCAGGTGCAGCTCACCCTGCATGGCCTGTGTGTCGAACTCCAGTTGTCCCCGGCTGGTGGCGCTGCCGCGCTGTAGTGTCAACGGGGCGGGAGAGGGCAGCAGGCCTGCCAGGTAGGGTTGCAGTACGCCCAGATCGGGGAGCGTGGCTTCTGCCCAGCTCAGCCGTGCCGTGGCCTGCTGCCTGGCCTGTTCGGGGTCGAGGGGGCTGGTGGCGTCCAGGGTCAGCTGCGCGTTGGCCATCAGTTGGCGCGTCTGGTGATACAGCTCGGCATCACGCAGTGCCAGCGTGGCGTGCAGCTGCTCATCTTCGTTCAATTGCGCATTCAGGGTGCCTTGGCCCTGGGTGGTGAAGTCCAACAGCGCTGCACCCAGTGCTGGGGCCTCGATGGCCAGCTCGGCCTGGTAGGGGCGTGCGTCGCGCAGGGCAAGCCGGGCATCGATACTCCCCTCGCCAGTGAGCCTGATGCCCTGGCCTTCCAGCGCGGTGGTCAGGTAGCGGTCCAGCATATCCAGCCTAGTGACCTGGCCAGAGAGGGCCAGCGTGGCATGGGTAGGGAGCGCCAACTGGTCCAGGCGCTGGTTGGGAAGCTCGGTGGCCAGGGTCAGTTGGGTATCGGTGGCATAGGGGCGGGTGTCGGAAGGCGTCGTCTCGGCCAGCGTCACCTGTGCCAGACGGGTGGAAAAGCGCAGTTGCTGCTCTTCCACCGCAAGACGTACCTGGCCTTCGCCGGTGGCGGTGTGGCGTGGGGGCGAGGCATCTGCGAGCAGCCAGCGGCGTGCTTCATCGCGGCGCGCCAGGCGCTGCTCATCCAGCGCAAGCTCCAGGACGGGCGCGGTCAGTACCAGCTCGCTGTCGGGCTGCAGTTCGCCTGCCACCAGCGCAAGGTCACCCTGGAGCTCTCCGCGGCCCGCCAGGCTGAGCCACGGCAACGCTTCCAGATAGGGCATGAACACGTCCCAGGCATCGGCCTGGGCGGTCAGCGACAGCCGCGCATCCAGGGCGCTCAAGAGCGCTTCTTCGAGGGCCTCCCCCCGTAATGCCTGGGTAGCGGTCTCGGCCAGCGACGCCGTACTGCGCAGGTCGATCTGTTGGATCAAGGTGGTCTGATCACTGAGCCGCACCAGGCTGCCCTGGGTAATGTCCAGCGACACATGCGGCAAGGTCAGCCGATCCTGACTAAGCTGGGTATCCATGACCTGCAGCTGGCCTTCGGCCTCCAGCGCCAGATCGCCAACCGTCAGGCGGCGAATGCCGTCGGCATTCAGGGCGTGAAGGTAGAGTTCGCCACGCAGCAGGGCCAGTAGCGAGAGCGACAAGGTGGCCCGTTCGGCTTCTACCGAGAGGGGCAGGGCGGCATCGTCCCGGGCCAAGTAGAGGTTTTCGACTTCCCAGCGGCCGGGGTGCAGGCTCTGGGCACTCGACCAGCGCACCTCTACGCCGTCGATGGTGGAGATCTGGCGCGGCAACCACTGGCTATTGAGCAGCCAGTAGCTGCCCGCCAGCCACACTAGAGCAACCAGGATCACGGCCACCAAGGCATAGATCAAGGGGGGACAGCGGCGCGGCGTGGGGGGCGTCTCGTTGGTCATACAAGCATCCTGGCAGATGACTCCTGTTGGCGCGTGTTTTATGGCATTATGCGCGACGTAGGGCAGTTATGGGTTTTCGATTTCAACGCTAGGCAGGCAGCAAAGCCATGTTCAAGGATTTTTACGCGCAGCGCGGAGAGTACGTGGTGATCTCCGCCGAGCAGGCCAGTCGCTTCGCCAAGGGCGTGGCCGGCGATTACAACCCGATTCACAACCCGGACGCACGGCGTTTCTGTGTGCCCGGCGACTTGTTGTTCACGCTGGTACTGGTGAAGTTCGGGCTGTCGCGACAAATGGAATTTCGCTTCACCAATATGGTAGGCGCTGATACACCGCTCAAGTTTAGCGAAGCCGACAACGGCGATATCCATGTCTGCGACGAGAGCGGAAAGTGCTATTTGCAGGTGGTACGCCGAGGGGAAGTCACCCGTGACGAAGCGGCCGTGGAAGCCTTCGCGCGTTGCTACGTGGCCTTCTCGGGCAAGAATTTCCCGCACTATCTGAAGCCCTTGATGGAGCAGCACGGGGTGATGTTCAACCCCAAGCGCCCGCTGGTGATCTACGACAGCATGGGCTTCTGTCTGGACCGGCTGGATGCGCTGTCACCGGATCTCGCCTTGACCCAGTCGTCTCTCGAAGTCCAGGGCAAGCGTGCCGATGCGCTGCTGGAGTTCTCCATTCAGTCCTCTGGCCAGCCCGTGGGCGTGGGTTCCAAGAAGCTGGTGGTCAGCGGCCTGTGCAACTACGACGACAGCGAGATGGCGGCCATCGTGGCTGAGTTCTATCGTCTCAAGGCCGCTTACGAAGCCGCCTGAAGCGCGACGTCAAAGCCCCCATGGCGGTGTGACGCCATGGGAGCGCTGCTCTCAAGTTTCCGGTGGTTGCGTGGCCAGCTGTAGCGCCACGGTGGTAACGCGCTCCCCCCAGAATCCCTTCGACACTCAGCGTCATGCCGTCCAGCTGCAGCGTGTCGCCCGCTCTCAAGGGCTCGTCGAGCGCTTTGTGAAACGGCGTGTCCAGCGCCCTCTCATCGGGATCAAGTGTATGCAGTTGGTGGAAAACGGTAGCGCGCGGTGTGCGGAGTGGGGCGGCATGGCTTCGTCCTGATCAAATTGCGCGTCAAACCTCGGCCTTCCAGGCCGGGGAAGGATAGCGCGAGGCGCGCAGCGCCT
>NZ_LFGT01000002.1:8625-16410 GCF_002078115.1 Halomonas sp. BC2
GAACGCCTATCATCCTGTCTTTTGCGCCGGAGCGTCAAGCGGGATACCAAAAGCACGGGTGTTATCAACGAAGTAGCTGGGGTATTCTCAAGGCGCTAACGAAAATAACGCAAGACGCTGGTCTTGCCGCTGGGATCCCGAGAGGCTTTGCATGAAACGACTCAAAACGCTGACACTGGCCTGTGCGGCGGCTGCTTTGGCCGTCACTTCCCTGAGCGCCCAGGCGCGGGACTTTCGCTTGGGGCTGATCACGCCCGCCCAGCACCTCTGGTCGACGGAAGCCGAAGCCTTTGCGCAAACCGTGCACGAACGCTCGAACGGCGAGCACAGCGTAAGCGTTTTTCCTGCCCAGCAGCTAGGCAACGAAGCGCAAATGGTGCAGCAGCTGCAGACCGGTGCCCTGGACATGGCATTTTTGACCATCGCCGAAATCTCCAACCGGATACCGGATTTTGGTGCGCTGTATGCGCCCTACCTGGTGGATGACGTCAACCATGCCGCGCGCCTGCTGCGCTCCGAGGCGGCGGCCGAGCTGCTCGAGCTGATGCCGGAAGGCGTGGGCCTGGTAGGGCTGGGGTATGGCATGGTCGGTATGCGTCAGGTGCTCAGCCGCAGCCCCATCGAGAGCGCCGCTGATTTTCGCGGCCAGCGCCTGCGCATCACGCCCTTCGAGCCGATCCGTGATTTCTACACGGCCACCGGAGCCGCGCCTGCGCCCATGCCGCTGCTGGAAGTCTACGATGCCCTGGCCAACGGTCAGGTCGATGCCATCGACATGGATTTCGATTCCATCCTGATCCTGAAATTTCATGAGCAGGCGCAAAACCTGCTGATCTCCAACCATATGATGTTCCCCATGGTCGGCGTGGTGTCGGGGCGTGTGTGGCGTGAGCTGTCGGAACAGGATCGTGAGCTGTTCGAAACCGCCATGGCCGAGCATCTCGACAATGTGCTGAGCGGCTTCGAAGCCATGGACGCCGCCCAGGAAGAGGAAATTCGCGCCCTGGATATCAACATCGTGGAAGCGGATGCCGAGTTCTTTGCCGATGCCATCGCCCAGTGGGAGGGTATCTGGGCGCCCAAGGCTCCGATGCTGGAAACCCTGCGGGCGGAAGCTGACCGCTTGCGCGACGAGTAGCGCTGAACCAGAGGCTTTCGATGATCATGCTGCAACGCCTCTCCCTCAGGCTTGCCCGTTACGAAGAGATGACCGCCGCTGCCCTGGCAGCGGCGGTCACGTGTCTCATCCTCGCCAACATTGCCTTTCGGGCGTTGGGCAATCCGCTTTACTGGGTCAGTGAACTGGCTATCTACGCCATGATCTGGATGACGTTCCTGATTGCCGGGGCGGTCTTGAAGCGCCGCCAGGGCATTGCCGTGACGCTGCTCAGCGATCTGTTGCCCGCCACGGGGCAGCGTGCCATTACCTTGGCGGTGGACGCCATGGTGCTGCTGTTTGCGCTGCTGTTGGCGTGGCTCTGCTGGCGCTGGTATCAACCCTGGGCGTTGGCCCAGGCCGGGTTCGATGTGCGCGCCTTCCAGGGCCAGACCTTCAATTTCATCTACGCCGAAAACACCTCCACGCTGGGCATCAAGAAATTCTGGGCGTGGCTGATCGTGCCCTGGTTTGCGCTGTCGCTCAGCCTGCACGGCGTGGCCAACCTGCTGCAATCCGTTCAGGGGCTGAGGGAACGCACATGACCGTTGTGGTATTTCTGATTCTGCTGCTGGGGACGGTGCCGATTGCGCTGGTGCTGGCGCTCACGGCCATGTGGTATATCCAGGCATCGGGCAATGCGGTGCTGTTCGATTCGTACCCTCAGCAGCTGTTCAGCGCCATCGAGAGTTACGGACTGCTGGCCATTCCGCTGTTCATGCTGGCGGGCGAGCTGATGAACGAAGGCGGCCTGACCAAACGGCTGATCGCCCTGGCGCGGCTGCTGGTGGGCGGGTTTCGCGGTGGGCTGGCGTATATCAACCTGGTGGCCAACATGATGATGGCGGCGATCATTGGTTCTGCAGCGTCGCAAATCGCCATCATGTCGCGGGCCATGGTGCCCGCCATGGAGCAGGAGGGGTATGACAAGCCCTACAGCGCCGCGATTACCGCCGCCGGTGGTTTGCTATCGCCGATCATTCCGCCCTCGATGCTGTTCGTACTGTTTGGCGTCATGGCGCAGGTGCCGATCGCCGAAATGTTCATTGCCGGACTGCTGCCCGGGCTGCTGTTAGGGGCCAGCTTTTTCGTGGTCATTGCGCTGGTGGGGCTGGTCCAGCAGTACCCCAAGGGGGAGTGGCCCAGCCGCCAGCAGGCGCTTCACGACGCGCTCTGGGGGCTGCCCGCGCTGCTGATTCCGGTGATCATCATTGGCGGCATTCTGCTGGGCATTGCGACGCCCACGGAGTCGGCTGCCCTGGCATCGCTGGCGGCCCTGCTGATGGGGCGCTGGGTGTATGGCGACCTGCGCCTGGCGCAGCTCCCGCAGGTGTTGGCACGTACGGCCATGAATGCAGGGCTGGTGATCATGCTGATTGCCGCCGCCGGGGTATTTGGCTGGGTGGTGGTGTATGAGCGCTTGCCGCAGATGGCCGCCGCGTGGATTGCTGCGCTGACCAGTGATCCTTTCGTGTTCCTGCTGCTGGTGATTGCGGCGCTGCTGCTGGTGGGCATGATCATCGATGGCATTGCTGCACTGATCCTGGTGGTCCCCATTCTGATGCCCATTGCGCAGAGTCAGTTTGCGATCAGCCCTTACCAGTTTGGCGTGGTGGTGTGCCTGACGCTGGTGATGGGGCTACTGACCCCGCCAGTGGGAGCGGGGCTGTTCATCGCCTCCTCCATGACCGGCGCGCCGCCGCTGAAAATTTTCCGCGCCTTGCTGCCGTTCCTGCTGGCCACATTGGCCACGCTGGTGCTGCTGGCCTGGCAGCCGTGGCTGACCAATGGCCTGATTCAGCGCTGACTTGCTGGGGCGTGCCGCCGACGGCCAGCGCAGGCGGTTCAGGCGACGCTGTGCTCGGTGAGCGGCATGACATCCACTTCCACTTCGAGCTGGTGCTCCCCGCCGCCGTTCATGACTCCTTTGAGCGGGGCCACATCGGCGTAGTCGCGACCCCAGGCCAGCACCGGATGCTGTTCACCGGCCAGGGTGCCGTTGGTGGGGTCCAGGGCTAGCCAGCCCCAGTCGGGGATCCACACGGCCAGCCAGGCGTGGGAGGCATCGGCGCCAATCAGGCGGGGCTGGCCGGGGGGAGGCTGGGTTTCCAGATAGCCGCTGACATAGCGGGCAGGCAGGCCCACCGAACGCAGCGCGCCAATGGCCAGGTGGGCAAAGTCCTGGCAGACGCCCCGGCGGTTGGCCAGTACATCACTCAAGGGGGTGGCCAGGGTGGTGAAACTGGGGTCGTATTCGAAGGTATCGTAGATGGTCTGGTTGAGGGCCATGGCGGCTTCTACCAGCGGGCGGCCAGGCGTGAAACAGGTGCGGGCAAAGTCGGCCAGCTCATCGTTGCGGCGAATGAATGGCGAATCCAGCCGATACAGCTGCATGTCGAAACGGCTGTCCTGGCGCAGTTGCGCTGCCACGTTTTCCCAGCTGGGCGAACTGGCAGGCAGCGGCCCCAGGGGTTGAGTGTTCAAAGGCGTGACGACCGTCACGTCCAGTGTCTGGTGCACCTCTTCCATGGCGAAGTAAAGTACCCGATTGCCAAACACGTCCCGCCGCTCTGCCTGCACGTGAGGCATGGGGCTGATGGTCAGCTCGGAGGCCCCGCACTGCTGGTGCTGCGTCTTGCGAGGCAGCACGCGCGCCTCGCTGTGGCACAGGGTCACGGGCGCGCTGTAGTGGTAGCGCGTGGTGTGCCGCAGGGTGTAATTCATTCGTCGGGCTCCATGCTGACAAGTTGGCGCGGTCGCTCTACATGGCTGAAATGACTGTGGCTGATGGCGTCCGAGAGGGCGCTGAGCGGCGCAATCAGCTCATCCAGCAGCTGTTCCAACGCGGCCTGGGCATCGGGAGTGTCGGCCAGATGGCTCAGACGGTCGATGTCGGCCAGGTGCAGGGCGGCATTGGCCTGGATCAGCAGCCGCCGTTCGGCGTTGCGGTAGGGCGACGAGCTGCCGGGTAGGCGATCCATCTGCCGCTCCAGGCGCTTGAGCATGTAGCCCACCGAGCGAGGGTTGGTCTCGTCGAACAGCAGCAGGTCGAGAATGGCCTCGGGGTGCAGCTCGCTGCGGTAGCGGCGACGATAGGCGGTGAAGTTGTCCGTGGTGGCCAACACGACTTCCCAGAGCGCCAGCCCCGGCGAATGGGGCGCGTTCAGGGTCAGCTTGAGCAGCGATAGCAGCCCAAGCACGCGGTCCAGAAAGCGCCCGATGTCCATGAACCGCCAGCCGTAGTGATGGGGCATGGTTTCGTTGCACAGCCCAAAGAAAGCGGCAATTTGCGCCGATAATCCTTCACAGGCGCGCCGCGCCGCGCTGGCGCCCAGGCTGGGGCTGAACGTATCCACTCGCTGGCGTAGCTGATGCACCACCCGCCAGGAGTCGTCGCCCAGATGGTCACGCACGCTTCGAGCGTTACGTAGCAAATGAGCAAACAGCGGCTTGAGGGCCTGAGCGTCTTGCTCGTCGAACTGGGCCAGCAGCGCCGTGCGTTTTTGGGCAAAGCCCACCAGCGGGGGTTTGGCGCCTTCGCCGTCGCCGTTCAAGGTAGTGATTTCCAGCGCCAGCAGCAGCTCGTCCAGTAGCTGGTCGGCAATTTCGTCCTGGTCATACTCCATCAGACGCATCAAGGCTTCGCGTAGCAAACGGGCACGGGCATCCAGCCGTTCGCCGTAGCGACCCAGCCAGAACAGGCTTTCCGCTACCCGGCTGGGCAGGTCGGTGCCATCGCGGGTAGCCACCACGGGACCGCGTGCCTGACGCAGTTGACTGACGTGAGGCTGGGGCGTGTTGGCGGTCACCCAGACGTCCTTGACGATGGGGCTGCTGAGCGACGGCGAGCCGGGAGTGCCCACCCAGGCAAGCCCCCCCGGCATGACGTGATAATCGCTGGGCTGTTGGCTGCGGGTCGCGACGCTGCCCGGGGCTCTGGAAACGAAACAGCGCAGGTTCAGGGTGGTGGGCGACAGCCGCTGCATGTGCGGGTCGAACAGGGGGGCCGTGGCAGAAGGCGTCTGGGCATTGGCGCTGGGCAGTAGCAGTGCTTCCCCCAGCAGGTGCTGGCAGAGTGCTGGCAGGTAGTCAGCCAGCTCCGGCAGCTCCAGAGCGCCTACGCCTAGCGCATTCGACATGGCTACGCCGCTGGCCCGAGCGGCTTGCAGTAGGCCCGGGACGCCCAGCTGGGAGTCACCGCGTAGTTCCAGCGGGTCGCAGTAGGCGTCGTCGCAGTGGCGCAGCACCACGTCCACCGGCTGCAGGCCGCCCAGGGTACGTAACCAGAGCTGGCTATCGCGCACGACCATGTCCTGGCCTTCTGCCAGGTCGATGTTCAGGTAGTTGGCCAGGTAGGCATGCTCGAAATAGCGTGGGCTGCCCGGCCCCGGGGTCAACAGCACCACGGTCGGGTTGTCGCGGTGCTGGTAGGCCAGTGCGGTCAGCGTGCGGTGGTATTTATCCAGGAAACCCGCCAGGCGCTTCAGCGGCGCGTTGCGGTACATTTCAGGCAGCGCGCGGGCCATGAGAATGCGGTTTTCCAGCGTGAAACCGGTGCCGGAAGGCGCTTGCAGCCGGTCGCCAATGACGCGCCACTGCCCTTCGGCATCCTGGATGACGTCGATGCCGTGAAAGCTGATCGCAGGACGGTCGCTGGGCTGAGAGCCGTGGCAGGGCAGCAGGAAGTGGGGCGAGGCCAGCAGCGCCTGGGTGGGCAGCAGGCCCGCATCGAATAGCGTGCGCGGGCCGTACAGGTCGTCATACAGCGCATTGAATAGCCGCGTACGCTGGGTCAGGCCGATTTCCAGCGCTTGCCATTGCGCCTGGTCGATGACCCAGGGAAGCGGGTCCAGCCGCCAGGCGCGCCCTTGGGTGTCATCGTGCATATTGAAGATGACGCCGTTCTCGGCCAGCAGGCGCTGAAGCTCTTCATGCTGCTGATAGCGGCCCTCGGCACCCAGGCTTTCCAGAGCGCCAAGCAGGCCCTGCCAGCCGGGGCGCAGTTGGCCCTGACGGTCGAGCATCGCATCAAACGTGCCGGGCTGTCCCTTGCCTAGCTGATTCAAGTAGTCCTCGATGAGCCCGGCAGCGCCGAGCTCAAGCAGTGAGGGAGAGACAGGGGCAGTCATGATCCTGAGAGTCCTGAGCGAGTAAGGGGCGGATTATCCTGCAGCTAGCGCCGATAGGAAAGCATTACTACCTCATCGGCGCGGGCTCCAGCGTAGGTCAAGGGTACACGGCAGTTCCTGACTGAGGGCTTCTGGCATGGGCGCCTGGTAGCCATGGCCGTGGCCACTGTCGCTAAAGCGACCCAGGCGTCTGGCTTCGGCTTCGAAGGCATTGACCGGGAACGTCTCGAAACTGCGCCCCGTGGGATGCACGACGTGATAGGTGCAGCCCGCCACCGAACGCTGGTTCCAGGTGTCGATGACATCGAATACCAGCGGAGCGTGAACGGGAATCTGGGGGTGCAGGGCCGACGGCGGCTGCCAGGCCCGGTAGCGCACGCCTGCGACGGCTTCGCCGTTGCGTCCGGTGGGGGAGAGCGGTACCTGGCGGCCATTGCAGGTCACCACGTAGCGGTCGCCGCTCATGCCGTTGACCTTCACTTCCAGGCGTTCCACCGAGGAGTCCACATAGCGGGCGGTACCGCCTGCCGTGGCTTCTTCACCCAGCACGTGCCAGGGCTCGATGGCCTGGCGCAGCTCTATGGAGAGCATGGGAGTATGCAAGCGGCCATGCACCGGGAAGCGGAACTCCCGGAATGGCGCAAACCACTCCAACTCGAAATCGAACCCATGGTGACGCAGATCGTGCAGCACATCGTTCAGGTCTTCCCACAGGTAGTGGGGCAGCATCCAGCGGTCCTGCAGGGCACTGCCCCAGCGTACCGGGCGCGCACGGTAGGGCGTCTTCCAGCAGCGCGCCACCAGGGCGCGAATGAGCAGCGTCTGCATCAGGCCCATACGCGCGTGGGGAGGCATTTCAAAGCCGCGCAGCTCCAGCAGCCCCAACCGGCCGCTGTCGCTGTCCGGTGAGTAGAGCTTGTCGATACAGAACTCGGCGCGGTGGGTGTTGCCGGTCAGGTCGGTGAGCAGGTGGCGCAGCAGTCGGTCCACCAGCCAGGGCTGAACGACCTCGCCTTCGGGCATCTGTTGCAGGGCGATTTCCAGCTCGTAGAGCGCCTCGTGGCGGGCTTCATCCACTCGCGGGGCCTGACTGGTCGGGCCAATGAACAGCCCGGAAAACAGATACGACAGGCTCGGGTGGTGCTGCCAGTAGGTCACCAGACTGGCCAGCAGGTCCGGCCGACGTAGAAACGGGGAGTCCTCCGGTGTCAGGCCGCCCAGCGTGACATGGTTGCCGCCGCCGGTGCCGGTATGGCGGCCATCGACCATGAATTTTTCGGTGCCCAGCCGCGCCTGGCGGGCTTCATCGTAGAGCCGTTCGGTCTGGGCGACCAGCGCTGGCCAGCTGTCGGCCGGCATGATGTTGACCTCGATGACGCCGGGGTCCGGGGTGATCTGGAAACTGGACAGACGCGGGTCTCGGGGCGGCGCATAGCCTTCGATCATGACCGGGCACGCCAGCGCCTGGGCGGTTTCCTCGATGCTGCTCAACAGGTCGAG
>NZ_LFGT01000002.1:16829-25856 GCF_002078115.1 Halomonas sp. BC2
CGGCGGCGCTTGGCTGCTGCTGAACGGCTTCGCCTTCCGGGTGGCTATGGCTGGGGTGCAGGCTCTGGCCATGGCGCTCGGCGCTGGTGAAGCGGTGCTGTTCGGCATTGCGGCGCGCCACTTCGCCGTGAATATCGCCCAGCGCAGGCCGTGGTGCAAACAGCGACTGGGGCTGTGGCTGCTCTTCCGGGTCGGCCCAGGGGAGCGCCGACAGCGGCAGACGCAGGCCCATGGGGGAGTCGCCTGGCACCAGGAACAGGTGATCGCGTTTGAGCGGCCAACGGCCGCTTTCCCAGCGATGAGACTGGGAAATCGAGTGACGCAGCGGGAGCGCATAGCCCACGACGGCGCCCAGGTCCTGCTCCAGCAGACGTGCCAGACGGCGGCGTTCGGCATCGTCTTTCAGGTCGGCATTACGCGGGTCGACGCTGACCGGCAGGGTCTGCTCCTTCCAAAGGTAGTAGTAGGCATCTTCGTAGGCGGGAATCCAGTGGCGCTGCGCCACGCCCAGACGCTCGCCCAGCGTATGGATGAAGCGCTCTACCATGGCGTTGTCGACCTTGGCGTGGGGCGCGCCTTCGGTGCTGGCCAGCCACTTGGGGTCGCGCCACAGGGGCGCGCCATCCTTGCGCCAGTAACAGGCCAGCGCCCAGCGAGGCAGCGGTTCGCCAGGGTACCACTTGCCCTGTTGCTGCTGAATGACGCTACCGGCCGCGTAGGCTTCCTGCAGTCGGGTCAGCAGCGCCTCGGCGCGCTCACGCTTGTGCTCGCCCAGCGCTTCGGTGTTCCACTGGGGGCTCTCCATGTCGTCGATGGAAACGAAGGTCGGCTCGCCCCCCATGGTCAGGCGAACATCCTGCTGCTGGAGGGCCTCATCCACCTGGTCGCCCAGCGCCAGAATGGCCTGCCACTGCTGATCGTTGTAGGGGCGGGTGACGCGCGGGTCTTCGTGGATGCGCTCCACGCGCATCTCGACATCGAATTCCACTTCGCACTTGTCGGAGAAACCGGTAATGGCCGCGGCGCTGCCAGTGGTGGGGGTGGCGGCCAGCGGAATATGCCCTTCACCAGCGAACAGGCCGGAGGTGGGGTCCAGGCCCACCCAGCCTGCGCCCGGCAGGAAGACTTCGGTCCAGGCATGCAGGTCGGTAAAGTCCACCTCGGTACCGCTGGGGCCATCCAGCGCTTTGACGTCCGGGGCCAGCTGAATCAGATAGCCGGATACAAAGCGAGCCGCCAGCCCCAAATGGCGCAGGATCTGTACCAGTAACCAGGCGCTGTCGCGGCAGGAACCACTGGCCAGAGTTAGGGTTTCTTCACAGCTTTGTACGCCGGGCTCCATACGCACCAGGTAGCTGATGTCCTGTTGCAGACGCTGGTTGAGCGCCACCAGAAAATCGACGCTGGTGGTGGGCTCCCGAGGTACTTCCTTAAGCCATGCTTTTAGGCGCGGCCCTGCTTCGGTGACTTCCAGATAGGGGCCTAGCTCCTTGAGAAGCTCATCGGAATAATGGAACGGAATTTTTTGCGCGGCATCGTCGAGAAAAAAGTCGAAAGGGTTGATGACCGTCATGGGGGCCACCAGCTCGACGGCAATGGTGAGTTCCTTGCGTGGCTCTGGAAACACGATACGCGCATTAAAGTTGCCAAAGGGGTCTTGCTGCCAATTCAGAAAGTGGTCATCCCCTGAAATATTCAGCGAGTAGGCATCGATATGAGTACGGCAGTGGGGGGCCGGGCGCAGGCGGACGACATGGGGTGACAGTTTGACAGGGCGGTCAAATCGATAGGTCGTGCGGTGATGCAAGGCAACGCGAATGGTCATGAGCCACCCTCAAATAAAAGCGTAAATTCTCGCAGCTACTGATGAGCTGCGACGCAACAAGACATTTACCCAAGAGTATCGTTGGAGTTGAACTTTTTTGCAGCTGCAATATGCCTCAAGGCGTTTAAGAAGTGTGGAAAATTGTTATCGCACTAAATTGGTGCTTTTTTTATGTGTCTTTTTGGTTGGGGCACTAAATTGGTTCAGGTGGCGTATGAAAAAAACATCAGTGCTCAGAAAAGCGGGCATGTTTTATCAAAACTCAGCGTCATAGCGTTGAAAAATCGGGGAAGGTGGTACGCGTCTTGCGTGGTTATATAGCCCAATAAGTACGTCGATTGCACGCGGCAGGCCTACACTATTGTTCAAGGAAGTTGCCGCTTCCACCCCAGCGCCAGGAGAGCGCCCATGAGCCAAGTCAATTGGAACAACTATGCGTGCCGTGATTTTTACGATGAGTTGCTAGAAGCGCCAGGTAAACCCAGAGCTTCTGCCGATGAGCTTTGTAATATGCTGGCTCGGTTTAGCGCCGAAGAGTTAGCGGAAAGAAAAACCGCTGCGGAAATCGCCATTCGTACCATGGGGATTACGTTTACCGTGTATTCCGAAGGGGCAATGATCGACCGCGCCTGGCCATTCGATATTGTGCCCCGGATCATACCGGCCCATGAGTGGCGCAAGACGGAAGCCGGTTTAAAACAGCGCGTCCAAGCACTCAATCTCTTTATCGACGATCTTTATCACGATCAGAAAGTGGTCAAGGACAAAGTGCTGCCTGCGGAAGTGCTTGCTCAGTCGGCTAATTTTCGCCCGCAGTGTGTGGGCATTAACCCGCCCCATGGTATCTGGGCGCATATTTGTGGCTCTGATTTGGTACGCGGCGGCGATGGCACACTCTACGTGCTGGAGGATAATCTGCGGATTCCTTCCGGGGTCTCCTACATGCTGGAAAACCGCAACGTCACCAAACGGGTGCTACCTGAGCTGTTTGCGTCGGGCAAAATCCTGCCAGTAGACGACTACGTGGCGCAGCTGTATGACATGCTGGCGGCCATGTCTCCCCGTCCCGGCGATGACCCTCAGGTCGTGGTATTGACCCCCGGCATCTACAACTCGGCCTATTTCGAACACGCCTATCTTGCCCAGCAGATGGGGGTCGAGCTGGTGCAGGGTAGCGACATGCTGGTGGACGACGATGACGTGGTCTACATGCGTACGGTGGAGGGGCTGCGACGGGTGGATGTCATTTATCGTCGTGTGGATGACGAGTTTCTGGACCCTGAAGCCTTCAATCCGCATTCGATGCTGGGCGTGCCTGGGCTGATGCGCGCCTGGCGGGCGGGCAAGGTGGCGTTGGCCAATGCGCCAGGGGCAGGCGTGGCAGACGACAAGGTGGTCTACGCCTTCGTGCCCGAGTTGATTCGCTACTATCTGGATCAGGAGCCGCTGCTGCCCAACGTGCCCAGCTACCTGTGCATGTTCGATGACGACCGCAAGTACGTACTGGATCACCTCGACGAGCTGGTGGTGAAGCCTGCCAATGAGTCCGGGGGCTACGGCATGCTGATCGGGCCTCGCTCCACCAGGGAAACCCGCGACGAGTTTGCCCGCCTGATCAAGGAGAACCCGCGCAACTACATGGCCCAGCCTACGCTGGCGCTCTCCACCACGCCCACCCTGGCCAACGGCTTGCCGCAGCCGCGTCATGTGGACCTGCGCCCGTTCATTCTCTCCGGCCCCGAAACCCATGTCACCACGGGTGGTTTGACCCGCGTGGCACTGGTGGAGGGGTCGCTGGTGGTCAACTCGTCCCAGGGGGGCGGCAGCAAGGATACCTGGATCGTCGAGGTCGATGAGAACGCGGCTGATGCCGCCGAGCAGGAAGGAGTCTAACGCCATGCTGTCACGCGTAGCTGAAAACCTGTACTGGATGGCGCGCTACATCGAGCGGGCCGAAGACACCGCGCGGCTGCTGAGCGTCAATAGCCACCTGATGCTCGACCTGCCGCGCCACCTGCCGTTGGGCTGGGCGCCACTGATCGAAATGACCGGTACTCTGGATGCGTTTAACGAGCGCCATTCCAGCTTTGACGAGCGTAGCGTAGTGCATTTTTTGTGTGCCGATGCGCAGAATGGCAGTTCGATTCTTTCGGCGCTGGCCAGTGCTCGGGAAAACCTGCGCACTACCCGAGACGTGGTGCCCAGGGAGATCTGGGAGGAGGTCAACCAGCTCTATTTGAGCGTGGCCGACCATGCGGAAAACGGTGTCAGCCCGCGCCGTCGCGATGCCTTCCTGAAGAACGTGATTCGCGGCTGCCAGACGCTGACTGGCCTGATCGAAGGCACCTTGAGCCATGGGCCGGCCCGTACCTTCATCCAGTTGGGCAGACATCTGGAGCGGGCCGACATGACCACGCGTATTGTGGACGTACGTTCCGCGAGCCTGCTGCCCCAGAACCCCGAAGAGCTATTGCCGTTCGAAAACCTTCAGTGGATGAGCGTGCTCAAGTCGCTGACGGCCTATCAAATGTACCGTCAGGAAGTGCGGCTGAGAGTGCGGGGCCCCGATGTGCTGCGCTATCTGCTGCAGGACCCGAACCTGCCGCGCTCGATTGCCTGTAGCCTGGAAACGCTGGGCCATGAGCTACAGCTACTGCCCAGGCAGGACCGGGTGGCCGCCACGGTGTCGCTGGTGCGTGCCGATGTGGTCGATGCCGATATCCAGGCGTTGGCTCACTCCCCCAGCAAGTTGCATGCGTTCGTGGATGAGCTACAGATTGGCTTTGCCGCGATCCATGACACGCTCAGGGCAACGTACTTCGTGAATAGCGACAACGTGCCCAAGGTGACCCAGCGACAAAGTCAGGGCCACCTGGGGGATCATGATAACGATTGATCAAGTAGATCGAGCGTTAGCGCTGGCGCTGTGTACTAACTCATGAAGGTACGCCAGCTTGTCACGCACCGGGGGAGGCAGTACCCCCGGTGCCAGGTCCAGTAGCCCCATATCACGGTTGAGCTCATTGACGACCATCCCCACCTGATGAAACGCTCTTAACATGCTGTCCAGCGTGCCGTCATATTCGGCCCGTGAAATCCCCATGTGTAGAGCGGTGTCCAGCACGGCCACCATGTCCAGATAAAACGCAAAGGTTTCGGCGAAGTCCTCCCACGGGTGCATGGCGGCATAGGCAGAAATGAACCGTGTTGGCCAGTCGGCCGGCGCGCCTTGCTGATAGTAGGTTTCCAGCGCATCACCGTAGGTGGGGGCGTTATGGTCGCCAAACACTCGGACGCTGGCGGCCTCATCCTGATCCTTGACCAACAAGTCCCAGTAGTAATGCCCCACCTCATGGCGAAAATGACCGATCAGGGTGCGGTGGGACTCGTTCATGTCCACCCGCAGTCGCTCACGCTCGACGTCGTCGGCTTCCTTGACGTTGATGGTGATATGGCCGTTGGCATGGCCGGTATAGACCTTCTCCTGATTCGCCGTGGAGCGCCAGAGCCCTTTGTCAGGGAGGGCGTCGGCCATGAACGAGAAGCTCAAGGGGACGCGAATATCATCGCCCTGGGTTCCGTGGGGGAGCTTGAGAATCTCCAGGGTGTGGAACAGACGACGCTTGGCAGCTTCCAGTGCGGCCCAGCGCTCGCGGTGACCCTCTACGTTCAGGTCGGGAATCACATCGTTGTAGCGGCAGCAGTCGCACAGCGTGTCGGCTTCGCCTTCGGTCATGATCACCATGCGGTTGCATACGTTCTCTACCGCGTAATTATGGCACTTCATCAAGAGGGTGCCGCAGCCTTCGTGGGTGCAGCGGTATCCGCCGCCTTCCAAAGGGGCCAAGGCAACGATATTGCTGCAGGCCGGGCACCAGCCGACTTCCGACTCACAGGCAACACAATGGGTGTTCTCGAAGAACAGCGGGTTGCCGCACTGGCAATTGAACGCTTGCATGGATACCTCCTTGTGGAAAGCCACGTTATGCATCGTCGATAGGCAGGTTGAGAAGGCGCCCTGACAGCATAGCGAGGCTCTTTCCTTGAGGGAAAGGCTATTTCCCCAGTGCGGTGAATTTAGCTTTATCGAGTGGCTAATTGACGTTTACGTCAACTTGCTGATATACCCTAGGGGCTCCTTATTCAACCCCATAACAAACACAACCACGAGGAACGTCTGTATGTCCGTTCGCCAGATACCCATGTATATCGATGGCCAGCCGGTCGAGTCGCAAAGCCAGGAGTGGCGCGATGTCGTCAATCCGGCGACCCAGCAGGTCGTGGCCCGGGTGCCTTTCTGTACCCCTGACGAGGTAGAGCGTGCCATTGCCAGTGCCAAAACCGCGTTCAAGGAGTGGCGCAAGGTGCCGCTGGGCAAGCGCATGCGCATCATGCTGAAACTTCAGGCCCTGATTCGTGAGCATACCGCGGAACTCGCCGCGCTGATCACCGAAGAGCATGGCAAGACGCTGCCTGACGCAGAAGGCGAAGTAGGCCGCGGGCTGGAAGTGGTCGAGCACGCCTGCTCGATTGCGTCTCTGCAACTGGGTGAACTCGCCGAAAACGCGGCCAATGAGGTCGATGTGTATACCATGCATCAGCCGCTGGGCGTGGGCGCCGGGATCACGGCGTTCAACTTCCCCATCATGCTGCCTTGCTTCATGTTTCCGCTGGCCATTGCCACGGGCAATACGTTCGTTCTGAAGCCTTCCGAGCAGGACCCCAGCTCGACCATGCGGCTGGTGGAACTGGCCCATGAGGCGGGTATTCCGGCGGGCGTGCTCAACGTGGTGCATGGCGGGCCCGAAGTTGCCAACCAGATTGCCGACCATCAGGACATCAAGGCGCTGTCGTTCATTGGCTCTACCCATGTGGGATCGCTGCTGTATGGCCGTGCGGCGGCGGCAGGTAAGCGTATGCAGTCCATGATGGGGGCCAAGAACCACTGTGTGGTGATGCCGGATGCCAACCGTAGTCAGGCCATCGACAGCCTGCTGGGGTCGGCCTTTGGGGCAGCGGGTCAGCGCTGTATGGCCAACTCGGTGGTGGTGCTGGTAGGCGAGGCGCAGGAGTGGCTGAGCGATATCGAAGCAGGCGCCCGTAGCATGAAGGTCGGCCCCGGTACCCAGCGGGATGCCGACCTGGGGCCGCTGGTGTCTCCTCAGGCCAAGGAGCGTGTCGAGCGCTTGATCACCGCCGGTGAAAAAGAGGGGGCCACGCTGCTGGTGGATGGCCGAGGCTACACAGTAGAAGGGTATCCGGAGGGCAACTTCGTGGGGCCGACGCTGTTTGCCAACGTCACGCCGGAGATGACCATTTACCGGGAAGAAATATTCGGTCCGGTGCTATGCGTGGTGGGGGTCGAGACGCTGGATGATGCCATCGACTTCATCAACGCCAACCCGAACGGCAACGGCACGTCGATTTTCACCAACTCGGGCTGGGTGGCGCGCCGATTCGAAACCGATATCGACGTTGGTCAGATCGGTATCAACGTGCCGATTCCGGTGCCGGTGGCCTATTTCAGCTTCACCGGCTCTCGGGCTTCCAAACTGGGGGATTTGGGCCCCAACGGCAAGCAGGCCATCGCGTTCTGGACGCAAACCAAAACGGTGACCGCACGCTGGTTCGAGCCCGAAAACGTCTCCAGCGGCATCAATAGCACCATTGCGCTCTAGATATTTGGCGAACCGCTGACGCATCAGGGGCCCTCTGCCACGGCAGAGGGCCCCTGGGGATCAGACGGGTTCGAAAAGTGGCAGGCTGTCGCGCAGGAGCTGTTCTATAGGCTCCAGTTGGCTTTCATGCAGCACCAGCAGGTAAGGAGCATCCTGTTCATCGTTGAGTGGCGCAAGGAGTGCAAACTCGCCCTCTTCAAGATGGAACTCATGGATTTCTCGCAGCCCGTGGGGAGTTTCGCACTGAGAGCAGCGATAGGTGTCGTCTTCGCCGTACACCAGGCGGTGATACATCTTGAACAGCGTGTACAGCGCTAACCCCCCTTCGAACGCTTGCCAGCGAGCGGGTGTTTCTCGAATGTCTTCGTTCAAGACCAGACCTTCGGCCTCGGCATCGGCAATGGCGTCGGCCAGCGGTTCTGCCAGAATGGCGCTGCCATCGGCGGGCAGCGGTGCATTTTGCTGATTCGCCGCCGTAAAGCGCGCAGCAGCAGCATGAAAATCTGCCAGGCTGTTGAGATGGAAGTCCGCATGTTGCAGGTCGGCTGGCTCGAAACCGCCGTTCTCCCAGCCGTGAATGACACGTAGCGTAATTTGACCCCGGGCGATGGGGCGGGCCAATAAGGCATGAAGCATGATACGGATATGCAGCTGGCGTTCATCCGTGTCGTTTTCGAACGCACGGTAAGGGTCGGCGAACAATGCATGCAAACGCCCCGGCGTGTGCTCTCTTGCTTCAGAATAAGACATGGTGGTTTCCCTGTTACAGACGCCGTTTGCTCAACGCTGCCTTTTTTATGAAATACAGTCGATAAGAGTATGGCGAGCCTCAAGGTGTAATGAAAGTCTAATCCGTTAGCATTTTGTTAACCATGACCCCGTATCGCGCAAGGCGTTTATCAACACGACAAAAAAGAGGTAAGCATGTCTGCGTCATTAAGCCGTTTTAAAATTCCCGAAACCCTGGACGACCTGCCTGACGACATTCGCACGGCCATATTGGCGGTTCAGGAAAAAGCCGGGTTCGTGCCCAATGTGTTCCTCATGTTGGCCCACCGTCCAGCGGAGTTTCGCGCCTTCTTTGCCTACCACGACGCCTTGATGGAGCGGGAGTCCGACACTCTGAGCAAGGCCGAAAAGGAAATGATTGTGGTCACTACCAGCGCGCGCAATCGCTGCCTTTACTGCGTTGTGGCACATGGCGCGCTGGTACGTATTTACACCAAAGACCCTCTGTTGGCCGATAACGTTGCCATCAACCACCAGGCGGCGGGGTTGAGCGAGCGGCATCGGCGCATGCTCGATTTTGCGCTACACAGCGCCATCGAGCTGGGCGAGCTGACGCCCGAATGGCAAACCCGGCTGGCGGAAGTGGGCTTTACGCTGGAGGATTGCTGGGACATCGGTGCCGTGGCCGCCTTCTTTGGCATGTCGAATCGTCTGGTCACCCTGGCAGGCACGCCGCCCAACCCGGAGTTCTACCTGATGGGGCGCGTGCCCAAACCTGCCTAGGCCAGAGCGCAG
>NZ_LFGT01000002.1:26940-30979 GCF_002078115.1 Halomonas sp. BC2
CGCACGGCAGCGCTTTACCGGGGCGCTCCTTTCAGTGAAGATACCGCCTTCATTCACTGTCGCCAGGGGAGCCCTTCGTGGGCTGAGAATGCACGCCATGCAGACCCTGGAACCTGATCCGGATAGTACCGGCGGAGGAAGCGCGACATGCCGTACCTGACGTCTGCAGTGCTGGGCGCAGCGCTGTGCTGCTTTGCATTTTTAGGCCTTCGGGCGCGTTTTGGGGGAAGCTCGCTGGATGACTACGTCACGGCGCGCAACTCGCAAACGGCAACGACCCTGGGGTTCTCTTTTCTGGCCTCGGGAATGGGGGCCTGGATTCTCTTTGCGCCGCCTGAAATTGGCGCCTTCGTGGGGCCGGTGGCGCTGCTGGGCTATGCCGTGGGCTCGGCGCTGCCCTTCCTGGTGCTGGGGCTTTATGGCCCCAGAATACGTCGTGCGCTACCCGCCGGGCGCAGTATCGCCGAGTTTGCCGAAGCGTGTTATGGCAAGGGGGTCCGTCACTATGTCACGCTTGCCTCCGTGGCGTATATGGGGTGCTTTCTGGCAGCTGAGCTGACGGCCATCGGCGCCATTACCGCGCTACTGTCAGACGTTCCGCCTGCCTGGGTCATCATTGGTGTGGCGCTGACGACCCTCATCTATACCGTGCTCGGTGGCCTGCGCGCCAGTTTGGCCACCGACCGCTGGCAGGCCTGGCTGCTCTTGATACTGTTATGCGCCGTGGCGGGCGTCACGTTATGGCGCCTGCCTTCCATGCCCAGCGATGCGGCGCTACCGGACGTCCCCCTCGGGGCGTCGCTGAGCGTGGCGCTGACGCTGATCATTGCCGTGACCGCGGCCAATTTGTTTCACCAGGGCTACTGGCAGCGGCTCTGGGCGGCTCAGGATAGCGCCAGTCTTGGCCGTGGCGCGTGGCTGGGGGCCGTCATGACGGTGCTGGTGGTCATGGTGATTGGTGGTGTCGGCATGATGGCGGCACTCAGTGGGGTGAGCCTGGGCGAGCCACCGATGCCCTTTTTTGCCCTGTTGGCAGAGGCTCCTGTCTGGATCACACTCCCGGCTCTGGTGCTGGCCGTCACGCTGGTGACTTCCAGCGTGGATACGTTGCAAAACGGCATTGCCTCGCTGTGGGCAACGGGAGATCAACCAAAAGCGTTGCATGCAGCGCGCTGGATCACGGTGCTGCTGATGGTGCCGGTGATCCTCATCGCCTTGCAAGGGCTATCGGTACTGAGGCTGTTTTTGATAGCCGACTTGCTGTGTGCGGCCATCGTGGTGCCAGTGCTGCTGGGCCTGTGGCAACGCATGTCGCCGCTGGCGGCGATTAGCGGTGGCGTGGCGGGGCTGGTGGGGGCGGTATTGCCGGGCTGGCTGGGGCAAGGCTCCTTGATGGCAGGCATCATGGCCGCCACGTTTCCTGGCAGTATTCCTACCCTCGGCCCCTTCGTGGGGGCGCTGCTGCTCTCGAGCTTGGTGAGTATCCTCGTGGCGTGGTGGCTCCCTTCGGGCAAGGTGTTAAAAAAATCAACGCGTTAGGAAGACTGTGCAGTTTCGCGCTATGATGACGAAGGGGTGTTAACTACACAAAGGAGTGTTAACTACATATCGGGTGTAACCACCATGAGCCACCTTTTGCCATCCAATGAAGCGCTGCGCATTGCTGCTTTGCAAGAGCTGGCGTTGCTGGACACCCCCAGTGAGCCGGTATTCGACCGGGTGACTCGGTTGGTCACCGTGCTGTTGGGGGTACCTCTCTCCACGGTGACGCTCGTGGATACCGACCGACAGTGGTTCAAGTCTCAGGTGGGGCTGACGTTTTCGGAAACACCCCGCGACGTGGCGTTTTGTGCCTATACCGTGCTGGCGGAAGCGCCGCTGGTCGTCAACGATGCACGCCTGGACCCCCGTTTTGCCAATAATCCTTACGTCGATAAGCCCGACGGCATCCGCTTCTACGTCGGCATCCCTCTGAAAACCACCCAAGGGCTGGTGTTGGGGTCACTGTGTGCCATGGATACCCGGCCCCGCGAACTAACCCCCCAGGAGTTCACCGCGCTACAGGACCTGGCCGATGTGGTGTCCGGTGAAATTCATTTGCGCGAGCGCTTGATTCAGCAAGAGAAGCGCAATGCCAGCTTCAAACGCGACCTTGCGGCGCTGCATCGTAGTCTGGAGCAGCAGATCGAGCGACGTACCCGCGAGCTCAACCTGGTCATCGAGTCGGCTTACGATGCCTACCTGAGTATCGATGATCGTGGTCGGGTGCTGGACTGGAATCGCGCCGCACAAGCCATGTTCGGCTGGTCGCGCAAGGAGGCGTTGGCCCGCCCCATTACCGACCTGATGTTTCCCGTAGGCGTGCCCGGGCAGGACGATCCTTCACCCATCGAATGGGAAGCCCGGCGTCGAGATGGTGGGCGCTTGCCGGTAGAGATTCGCCACCAGCGCTACGAACTCAGTGGGCGATGGCGGCGCAGCCTGTTTATCCACGACATTACCGAGCGCCAGCAGTTGGCGCGCCTGCGAGACCAGGAGGCCAGACAAGATGTCTTGACGGAGCTGCCTAACCGCCGCGCCCTCGACGAACGCTTGCCAGAGGCCATGGCGCGTACTCGGCGGAGTCTCGTACCGCTGGCGGTCATGTTTCTCGACCTGGATGGGTTCAAACGAATCAATGACCTGTATGGACATGCCATGGGCGATGAGCTGCTGCGCGACATCGCCAGACGCTTGCAAGCTGCGCTGCGTGAAACGGACTTCGTGGCCCGTTGGGCGGGGGATGAGTTTGTGCTGATACTGGAGAACATGGACAGCGACGCTATCGAACCGCTGGCGCAGAAGCTGATCCGCACCATTGAAGATCCGCTGACCATGGGCGACATAGTGCTCGAGGTCAGCACCAGTATCGGCGTGGCCGAGTATGTGCCTGGCGGAGAAGAAACCCCGCAAGAGTTGTTGAAGCGAGCCGATGTGGCGATGTATGAAGCCAAGCGGGCAGGCAAGGCGCAGGCGCGGCTAGCAAGCCCTGTGCTGCCGTCAACCAACGCCAGCGAAGTCAAGGAATGCACATGATTCGATGCCTGATGACCACCCCCGAGGGAGAAGTGCGCGAAGGCGACCTTTCGCTGATCGATGTCTGGAAACGCCTGGAGGGCGCGCATATCTGGGTGGACATGCAGGGTGAAAGCGAAGCCAGCGAGCGTGAGGTGCTCGAAGGGTTTGCGTGCCACCCCATGGCGATTCAGGATGCCCACAAGGTGCGTCATCCTCCCAAGATCGAGGAATTCGAAAACCATACGCTGATTATCTACCGAGGCATTTCCTCCTTCGATGCTCAGCTCAACTTCGTGCCTCAACCGATGTGCTTTTTCGTGGGCGAACGCTTTCTGGTCACGCTGCATCCTGGCCTTGCGCTGAGCATCGAACGGTTACTCAACGATCAGGGCGCGCGGCTGCTGTCGCGCTCTCCCGAGCAGGTTGCCTTGCGTGTCATGTATACCTCGGCGGGCTTTTATATCGACAGCCTGCTGGAGTTCGAGACCGAGCTGAGCGACCTGGAAGACGAGTTGTTGGAGAACGGCAATGACGTATTGATGCGCCGGATTACTGCGTATCGCTCGCGGTTGGTCAAGATGCGTCGGGTATTCAACTATCACAAGGGCATCACTCAAGAGCTGACGGCGTATGACTACGCACATCTCCCTCGCTGGGAGAGTGAAACGCTGCATGCCATCACCGATGTGGAAGAGCGTTTCGAGCGCCTGCATTCGCTGACCCAGATGTATTACGACATTTGTGGCGACTTGATAAATGGTTACATCTCGATTTCATCGCATCAGCTGAATATCACCATGCGTGTGTTGACCGTCATTACCGCCATTTTCGTGCCGCTGACCTTTATTGCCGGTATTTATGGCATGAACTTCGAATACATGCCCGAGCTTGCCTACCCGTATGGTTATTTCTTCGTACTGGGGTTCATGCTGGGCATTGGCGTTGTGCTGATCTGGTGGTTCAAACGTAAAGCCTGGTTCTA
>NZ_LFGT01000002.1:31813-71577 GCF_002078115.1 Halomonas sp. BC2
ACGTTGTCCGAAAATGGGCTGCGTTCGGCCTACGGCGTTAAGGATCGGCAGTAGACTGAGCCAGGATACGCAGGCGTAGCGTCAACAGACAAAGCCCAAGGCCAATCAACAGCCATAGCGAGGCTAGCAGCACGGGAAACGCGCCGGGCCCGGCGGTGTCCAGTAGTGGACCCGTCAGCGAAGGAATGATCAGTGCCCCGCAGCCCGCGGCCGTAAAGATGGCGCCGGTGGTGCGGCCCCGCATCACCATGGTGTGGTTGCACAGCGCAAACAGGGTGGGGAAAAAAGCCGAGGCGGAGAGGCCAAACAGCAGCGCGCCTGGGGCCAATGAAAGCACCCCTGCATGCCAGCCGCCAGCGGCGCTGAGCCCAATGGCCAGGCAGCCGACCAGTACTTGCCAGGGCGCGCACCTGCGCAGTAGCGGAATGGCCAGCAAGCGTCCTGCCGAGAGCGCCAGCCAGAACAGTGTCGCCAGCAGCGTGGCCTGCTCGCCGGACACTCCTGATAGCGCGCCATAGGCCGTCACCCAGCCAGCAAAGGTCACCTCGATGCCCACGTAGAGGGCGAACAACACCATGAAGATGCCCAGCAGCAACGGATCACGATGCTTGTGCTCGCCAATGCTGCTGCTCGGCGAGGAGGGAGCTGGCATGGTGGGGCTGGCAAAGCGTGATAACGGCCACAGCATCCCGGCGACGCAAAGCCCCACCACCCAGAAAGTCCAGTGAAACTGGCCGGTCAGCGACAGCGCTGCCACCATCACCAGCGGGGTCAGCATATTGCCAACGCTGAAGCAGAAGTGCAGCGCGCTCACGTTGGGGCCTGCGGCGTCTCGGTGCAGCCACAGCAATAGCGTATTGCCCCCGGCGTTCAGCGACACTTCAGAAAAGCCTAGCAGCATGAACAGCAGCGCCAGCAACACGAGTAGTGGGCTCAAGGGCGCCAGCGCCAACCCGGCCACGGTGAGTACGCCCATGATGAGCAGCACGCGATGCCCGTTGAAGCGGTCCATCAGCGCTCCGGTGACCAAAGCGCCGCTCATGTTACCTACAGCACGCGCCGTGAACAGCACGGCAATCTGGCTCATGGAAGAGCCGCTGGCGCTGGCCAGGTGGGGCAGGGCAGGCCCCAGCAGCCCGCCAGTCATACCGATAGCGATGAACAGTCCAAAATAGGTCCAGGTCAGGCGGCGATGATAGGCAGAGCTGAAATGAAGCATACCGTTCCTTGGCGGGGGCTGGGAGGTGCCCATGAGGGATGAGCTTGAACCTTTTGGGGGCTGATCACCATTGGCGAAAAGTTGACGCTGCGAGGCAAAGCAAGAGATTGGAGTGGTATGTAAGCGATCCCTCCGCACTGTTGAATCCCGTCGCAACAGGATATCTTGAACCTGGCCCGGCGTTTGTTATTGTCGTGGTATATGCACCGATCAGGAGCCAGCCCATGGCCAATACGGACCGCAGAACCTCACGTGTCACCAACGCTGCCAATGATTCCACCACTTCCTTTTCTATCCCCTCCAGCATGTCGGCCATGCTGCTGACCGGTCATGGCGATGTGGACATGTTGCACTACCGGCAGGACGTGCCCACGCCGCAGCCTGGGGCCGGTCAGGTGCTGGTGCGCGTCACGGCGACCGCGAAGAACAACACTGACCGCAAGGCCCGCGAAGGGCTTTACCCCACCAGGGGCAAGGAGGAGGTCACCTCGTTCGCCATGGGCGGTGCCCCCACCTTGAGCTTTCCGCGTATCCAGGGGGCCGATGTGGTGGGGCACATCGTGGCGGTGGGCGAGGGTGTCGATGCGCAGCGAGTGGGTGAGCGGGGGCTATTGGATTTCAATCTCTACCCGGATGATCGTCGCGACATCAATCTGGTGCCGGATTACTACGGACATGGTGCCGATGGGGGCTTCGCGGAATATATCGTGGTGCCTGCCGACCAGTTTCATCACATCGCCAACCCTGAATTACCAGATGCCCCTCTGGCGGCCATGGGAATGTGCTCCTATCAGACCGCCTACCACATGATGACGGCGGCCAACGTGCGGGCTGGCGAGCGGGTGCTGGTCAGTGGAGCCAGCGGCGGGGTAGGAACGGCGCTGATTCAGCTGTGCCGGATCATCGGCGCCATTCCTTATGCCGTCAGCCAGCCCAGCAAAGCCGATGCCCTATGCGGGCTGGGCGCGCAGGCGGTGATCGACCGAGGCGATTTGCCTACGTTCGTCGAGCGCGTGCTGCAGGCCACCGAAGGGCGGCCCATCGATGCGGTCATGGACCTGGTGGGGGGCGACATGACCGACTTGTTCATCGACACCATGATCAGTGATATGTCGCAGCGCGCCACGTACCCGCGGCTGGCCATCGCTGGTGCCAGCGGTGGCAATCTCAGCGAAGTCATGTGGACACGCATCTACCTGTATCAGGTGCAAATCGTCGGGGTCTCCCATGGCACCCGTGAAGAAGCCGAACAGCTGGTCGCCTGGATTCGCAGCGGCGAGCTGAAGCCGGTGCTGCACGGGACGTTCAAGCTGTCGCAGCTGCACGCGGCGGAGCGCTACTTCGTCAATCGCGGCAGCGACTATCTGGGCAAGATCGTGATCGTGCCCGATGCCCAGTGGGAGGCCCATGGGGCGCCGTTCGCGCTTCAGTCGGCTGATCTTCAATCTGCCGCTCTTCAATCGGAACGGGAGGCTCGCCAGTGAATACCGTGCATACCATCAAGCTGCTGGACACCCACGCGGGGGGCGACGTGAGCCGTATCGTCACCGCCGGGATCGATACGCTGCCGGGCAGCACGGTGCGTCAGCAAATGGAGTATCTGCGTGACGACGCCGATGGCCTCCGGCAGCTACTGCTGGGCGAGCCCTATGGCATTCCGGAAATGTCGGTCGACCTGCTGGTGCCTGCCACCCATCCTGAAGCGGTGGCGGGGTACATCATCATGGAAGTGATGGGCTACCCGATCTACTCAGGCTCCAACACCTTGTGCACGGCCACGGCCGTTCTGGAAATGGGTATCGTGCCCAAGCAGGAGGGGCTTCAGCGCTTCAAGCTGGAAGCCCCGGCAGGCCTGGTGCAGATCGAAGCGCGGGTGCGCAACGGGGTCGTGGAGTCGGTGACCTGTGAAGGCTTGCCCAGCTATATCGACAGCTATCGCGATACTCTTCTGGTGCCGGGCATTGGCGACGTCACCTACTCGGTTGCCTACAGCGGCGGCTTCTATGCGCTGGTCGATGCCGAGGCGCTGGGCTTCAAGCTGGTACGGGACGAAGAGGCCGCGCTGGCGGCCTGTGCCCACAAGATCATCGAGGCCATCCAGGCTCACCGAGGGTTTTCCCACTACACCCTGGGCGATGTGGGGCCGCTGCCCTTTCTACACTTCATGGGGCCTGAAGAGCCGGTGGCGCAGGGCTATGTGCGTTCGCGCTCTGCCACCTACGTGCACCCAGGGGTGATTTGCCGCAGCACCACCGGCACCGGCACCTCGGCACGCTTGGCGCTGATGCATCATGAAGGGCGGCTGGCGCCGGGCGACAAGCTGGAAACCGTCTCGTTGAGAGAAACCGGGTTTATCGGCACCTTTACAGGCACCCACCAGGAAGGTGCCTATCAGGTGGTGGAAAATACCATTACCGGGCGCAGCTATGTGCTGGCCGATTCCACCATCGTGATCAACTGCGACGACCCGATGGTCGCCTGTGGTGAGCTGCACCATATCTTGAGTGATCGGCACGCCCAGCCTGCGCCGGTCAAGGAGTAGCGTCATCGCCGATGTCCAGGTAGCCGGCCTGTTCGATACGCGCCCAAACGGGCGCTTTCTCGGCGTCGCTCATGCTTCCCCAGCAGGCAATCTCATCCAGAGTGCGCCCACAGCCGCTGCACAGGGCCGTCTCGGGGTTCATCTGGCAAATATGGCGGCAGGGTGACACAGGGCGAGGCTGGTTGGGCATGGGGGAGTGGTATCCGGTTCGAAATGGGGGAGGGTTTGCCGGAGGGCGTCACAGCGGCACTTTACCACGCAGCGACTTGATCTTGCCCTTGCGGGTCTTGTGGTCCACCCGCCGCCGCTGGGAGCCTTTGGTGGGCTTGGTGGGGCGGCGCGTTTTCGGCGTGCGGGCCACGCTTTGAATCAACGCCTGCAAGCGGTTCAAGGCGTCTTCCTTGTTCAGCTCCAGCGTGCGAAAGCTCTGCGCCTTGATGATGACCACGCCCTCCTTGCTGATCCGCTGGTCGGACAGCGCCATCAGCCGCTCCTTGTAGGTAGGGGGCAGCGTCGAGCGCGCAATGTCGAAGCGCAGATGCACGGCAGAGGCGACTTTATTGACGTTCTGGCCGCCCGCTCCCTGGGCTCGAATCTGGCTGATATCGATTTCCCAATCGGCCAGCGTGACGCTATTGGAAATAGTGAGCATTCAATTCTCTGGTAACTTATGAACTTACAAGGCTAGCACACTTGACAGCCGCAAGGCTCCACGGCCTGGTAACAGGCGTTCCCTACGACAATGAATACCTCTTATGCAAAGAGAGGTGATTTTTTCTGATGAGTGAGTGGCTTTATGGGCAGCAACGCTGGTCCCATGGCCTGATAAGGAGTCTTCATGGATACCCTGCTGGAAACCTCGCCGCTAAGCGCCGGAACGCTCTATCGCCTGCTGTCGGGCAGTATTTGCCCCAGACCCATTGCCTGGGTGGCCACCCAGGATGGCCAGGGCAACGCCAACCTGGCGCCGTTTTCGTTTTTCAACGTGGCCAGTATCGACCCTCCCATTCTGGCTTTTGCGCCGCTGCTGGATGGCAGCGCCCAGCCCAAGGACACCCTGCGCAACCTGGAAGACGTCGGCGAGTGCGTGGTGCATGTGGGCACCGAAGGCTTGATCGAAGCGCTCAATACCACCAGCGCCAGCCTGCCGCCCCAGGAAGACGAGTTTGCCCTGGCAGGACTGGAAAAGACGGCCATGCCCGGTGTGTGCGTGCCGCGTATTGCGGCGGCGCCCATCGCCTTTGGCTGCCAGCGAGTACAGGTGATCCGCTTCGGAGATCAGCCGCTGGCAGGCAGCCTGATTCTGGTCAAAGTGGTATCGATCCACGCCGATGAGTCCGTCTGGGATGGCCGCCACGTTCACTTGGATGTGCTGCAGCCGGTAGGCCGCCTGGCAGGCAGTGACTATGTCAGAGTCAGCGACCGGTTTGCCCTGAGCCGTCCTGATTAGAAACATCAGTATCTTTAGGCTGTGACTAAAGTCTTAGGCGTTTTGGCCGATGAAAGGCTAAACCCTGAGGATAAAAAAATGAAAATATCACGAGTATTGGTATTGCTGGCCTGGGTGCTGGTGTCGCCCGTGGCGGCAGCGGAGTTGAAAGTAGGTATCGTCGCGCCGCTGAGTGGTGCAGCCGCTCCCTTGGGGGTCGGCATGCAGCAGGGTATCGAGGCCTACTTTGCCAAGGTAAATGCCGAAGGAGGCGTCAACGGACAGTCGCTGGTACTGCAAGCCTTCGACGATCAATACTCGCCGCTACCCGCCGCCGCGCATACCCGGCAGCTGATCAGTGACAGCTCCCTGCTGGCGGCCATCGGTAACGTCGGCACGCCCACTGCTGCCGTGACCATCCCCATCCATAACCAGCACAGCACGCTGCTGTACGGCGCCTTTACCGGCGCGGGTATCTTGCGTCGTTCGCCCCCCGACCGCTATGTGATCAACTACCGAGCAAGCTATGTGCAGGAAACGGCCGCCATGGTGGCGGGGCTACTGGAAGCGGGTATCCAGCCCGAAGAGATCGCCTTTTTCACGCAGAACGACAGCTTTGGTGATGCAGGTTACAATGGCGCGCTGCGCGCCTTGCACGAAGAGGGCTTTACCGACACCTCACAGCTGGCCCACGGCCGTTTTACACGCGGTACCCGCAATGTTCACCAAGGGCTGGCAACCATTCTTCAGGCACCTGTCGTGCCTCGTGCGGTGATCATTGTCGGCACCTTTGGTCCCGCTGCCGATTTTATCCGTGAAGCGCGTCAGGACCTGCCGGATAGCGTGTTTCTGAACGTCTCTTTCGTAGGCAGCCAGGCCCTGCTGGAGGCGCTGGGGCCATTGGCCGAAGGCGTGATCGTGACCCAGGTCGTGCCACCACTGGATGCTGACCTGCCAGCGGTAGAAGAGTACCGCCAGGTGTTGGCAGCGCATGTGCCCGGCAGCGAGCCGGATTTCATCTCGCTGGAGGGATATCTAGCCGCCAAGCTGTTCGTGGAAGGGGTGAAAGCCGCCGGTGAAAACCCGGATAGGCAAGCCATCGTGGAAGGCTTGCTGGGCTTGGGTACCATCGATATTGGCGTGGGTGAGCCGCTGACCTTAGGGCAAGGAGACCATCAGGCCAGTGATGCCGTGTGGGCCACCGTCATTCGTAACGGCCAGTTCGAGCCGGTCGATTGGGCGAGCGTCGCAGCATCCTTTGAATAGCATAACCTCTGACACAGCGAATACCCCTGATGAAAAAGACGATAAGCATACGAGCCATGCTCATTAGCCTATTCGCGGCCGCCGTTTTGGGCGCGGTGGTACTGGCAGGCACTGGCTGGATGACCAATCAGCGGTTGATCAACGTCCAGCACCTGATCACCAGCGATGTACTTCCTTTGCAGGATGCCAGCCGCAGCATGGTGCTGACCATGGGCGCGTTTGGTCAGCGCCATGCCGACCTGCTGGCGGCCGACAGCGTGGAAGAGCTGGACAGCGTGACGTCGCGTAGTGCGTTGAACGAACGCTTTGCCAGCGCACGAGATGGATTGGAGCGCAGTAGCCAATCGGCGCTATCGAGCCAGCTGAGTGCGCTGGATACCCACTATCAGAGTTTGCTGGCGGGTGATGAAACACTGGAAGGGGTACGGCGTGACGTCTTGAGCCTGTCTGCACAAATGGCGGAGCAGCTGCAGAGGATGCAGACCGCCATCACCACGGTGATGCACAGCGCTGAAGACATTGCCGGCCGCACGGCGCTGGCGCAGGTTCGTGAAGAGCGTCGTCAGCGTGAGCTGATGGAAGCCTGGCGTGAAGAGGGCACGACCACGCTACCCACGCAGCTGCTGGATACCATGTTCGCCTCTAGGGTGGACATTGGTCGCTTGAGCGGTAATGCGCGTATGGCGCTGGCCACCTTGTCAGATCTGGGGCGCCAGATGAGGCAGGTGGAGAGTGTGGATGCGCTGGTCAATTTGCGTACCAATGAAATCGCCCAGCAGGTGACGCTGGCGCGCCAGTCGCTGGCCGCCATCGCGGAGGCGCCGAGTACTACCGTCGAACAGCGTGCGCTGATCGGTGAGCTGGACTCGGTGATTGCTGACCTGAACGCGCTGATGGTGGAAGATGCCAACTCCGTTTACGCATTGCGTCAACAGCAGCTTGCCCAACGGGAGCAGGTACAGACGGCTCTCACGAGCGTTGCGCAGGCGTCCAGCGAGATGCGCGACGTGCTGAACGATATCGAATCCTACACCGTCGAGCGTGCCGCCAGTGCCAGCAGCGAAGCGGAAACGTTGGCCAACGCTGGCCGTACGCTGCTAGTGATGGTCACGTTGGCCGTCATCAGCGTGCTGGCCATTTTTGGTTGGCGCACGCTGGTGCGGGTACTGGGTCCGTTGGTCGCCATGCGCCGTCAAATGGAAAGCATCAGCGGTGCTGCGGGTGAAAATGCCGACCTCTCCATGCGTCTGGCGCTGGCCCACAATGATGAAGCAGGGCAAACCGCCCAGGCGTTCAATCAGATGATGGACACCTTCGAAGCCATGGTGGCGCAGATTCGTGAAAGTGCCGAAGCCATTGCTGCCAGTAGCCGCCAGATTGCTGCTGGCAACGAGAACCTGTCTCAGCGTACCGACCAGCAGGCGGCTTCGTTGGCAGAAACCGCGTCCAGCCTCGAACAGATTACCGCCACGGTCAAACAGACGGCGGACTACGCCGACCAGGCCAAGGATGCCAGCACCAACGTCGATGGCCGGGCGCGCTCAGCCGGGGATGTGGCCCAGCGTACCACTGCAGCCATGAGCGACATCCGCCAGGCCAGCGAGAAAATCACCTCGATCATCAAGGCCATCGACGATATCGCCTTCCAGACCAACCTGCTGGCCCTGAATGCGTCGGTCGAGGCGGCCCGCGCGGGAGAACAAGGGCGTGGGTTTGCGGTGGTCGCCCAGGAAGTTCGCAAGCTGGCAGGGCGCAGCGCCGAAGAGGCCGCCCAGATTCGCCATCTGGTTGACGACAGCGTGCAAAAAGTCAGCGAGGGTGAGCAGCTGGTGACGGCTTCCAGCCAGCACCTGCAGGAGATCATCGACAGCCTGACGGAGGTGACCCGCTATGTCACTGAAATTGCCGATGCCACCAAAGAGCAGTCGGCGGGTATCGATCAGATCAATCAGGCGATTTCGCAGCTGGATCAGGTGACTCACCAGAACGCGCGCCTGGTTCAGGAGGCCACCACGGCAAGCCACACGCTGGATGAGCGTGCGGGTGACATGCACTCCCTGGTCAGCCGCTTTCAGGTGAGCCACGATGCCGGGCGTCCGCCTGTAGCGCTGCCCTCGCAGTCTCGGTCTCAACTACAGCCACAGCCACAGCCCGCCCGCTTGAAATAGCCGGTTCTCCACGGCCCCTTCCTCGACAGCGAACGCCCCAGCGTTCGCTGTTTGCATGTCAAACGGTTGAACTTTAACGCGCTTGCCTACACTGATCAAATTGCGCGTCAAACCTCGGCCTTTTAGGCCGGGGAAGGATAGCGCGGCATCTCCTGGATGCCTTTGCTGACGTTTTGTACAGTGCTATACTACTCATGTCGACACGACCTACCGAGGGGCACTCGGAAAGTTACGTCTGTGGAGACGGCGTGAGACCTGGGGGATAGGCGTTGGTTCGTCACCGTAAAAATCCCCACCGGGACGTTACGGCGATAACCAAGCCATTCCCTCGGGCAGCTGTCCTTGAAGCAGAAACCAGGAAGGTAACAACCTGGGAATCCCCTTCCTTTCCGCCGTAGGCGGCAGCGCAAGTTGAGGGAGGGGAGGATGTCAAAAGGAGTGACCAAAGACGAGGAGGCAAGATGACGACGCTAGTGATAGGTGCCAATGGCCAAATTGGTCAACAGTTTTGTGCTCTGGCCAAACAGGCAGGCACGCCCATCAAGGCGATGATCCGTCATCAGGAGCAGGCGGCATGGTTTGAAGAGCGCGGCATTCCCACCGTCATCGCCGACCTGGAAGGTGAGCTGGAGCATGCCTTCGAAGGGTGCGACCAGGTCGTGTTCACCGCAGGATCCGGGCCGCATACCGGGCCGGACAAAACCCTGTTGATCGACCTGTTCGGCGCCATCCGCGCGGCGGATATCGCCAGCCAGCGCGGGCTGTCACGCTATATCATGGTCAGTGCGCTGCGCGCTGAAAAACCTCTGGAAGCCCCGCAGAACATGCGCCCCTATATGGCGGCCAAGTTCGCTGCCGATGCGCACCTGCGCCGTAGCAATATCTCCTACGTGATTCTCAAGCCGGGGCGGCTCACCGATGATGCCCCCAGCCACAAGTTTGCCAGTAGTGTCGAAGAAGCCGGTGATAATCGCATCTCGCGTGCCAATGTCGCCCATGCCCTGCTGAGAGTCGTGCAGACTCCCTCGATCATTGACCGCGACATCACCCTGCTGGATGGCAAGCGGCCCATCGATACGTTGCTATAGCGTGCCACCCAAGCGTTCACGCAGGTCGGCCATGAAGGTCTCGATGCGCAGTGCGTTGGTGCCCACGTCGCTGGCGCCCAGGCGAGAGGCCGAACGCATGTCCACTTGCGTGCCCGAAGCCAGTTCGGTCAAGCGAATCACCACATCGTCCTCGAAGCCAAACCAGCGAGTAGTGGCTGTGGCCTCCAGCCGGTCTGAGGAGATGTCGGCAATCTGCCAGCCCGCAGCCTCGACTTCCGCCTGTACCGCCGCCAGCACAGTAGTGGCGTCAGCCTCCACCTGCAGCGGCTGAATCTGAGGGTAGGCGGCCTGCTGCTGCCGTGCCGTGGCTTCGCCCGGGTAGTCGACAGCATTGGGGGCAGCCTCGCGGGCTTCACGAAGGGCCAAAAAAGCCGGTGGGTTCTGTGTATCGGTGGTGATGTCATGTATGACAGGTGCCTGCTGGGCACGTTGCCACTGCTGCCAAGGTAAATAAAGCAGTGCCGCCGTGGCCAGCAGGACGAGCAGTGCCGCGCTGGCGGTGCCTGCCCGTCTAGTGACGGCACTGATGAGCAGCGCCAGCACGCTCAAGGCCAGCGCGGCCATGGCCGTGAACACGCCATTGCGCAGCAACGTAAATGCCTCGCCCAGCCCTACCCATTGCCAGCGATATGCCGGGCCAGCGACGGCCATCATGGCCACGGCCGCCAACAGCGCCACCAGGCTCAGCCAGACCAGCGCGCTGGGCCAGCGGCTTTTGTTGCGTGTACGGTTGAATGATCTGGTGGATGTTCTTGTGAATGTTCTGGTCATCCCTTTCCCCTTGGCAACATGACGTGTCTGCCCAGCATAGCCAGCGATGTGGTAGCGTGGCTACTTTTCCCGCCTGATCCAGGATGCCGCCATGAGGGACGCTGACATGCACTCACCCAGACACTCTCCATCGGAGGTGACCGCCACGCAGGCAACGGCTTTGCTCGCCTGCCGAGTGCGCGCGCTGCTCGAGCAAGCGCCTCGGCAGGCCCTGCCCATGACCTACCAGCAAGTGGCGGCTGCCCTGGGGCTCACCCCGCCGGGCACCATTGCGCAAGTGGCCAATGCGCTTGAATGGCTCATGGAGGAGGACGTGGCGGCAGGGCGGCCTCTGGTCGCGGCGTTGGTCATCAGTCGGCGTGGCGAGGATCGTCCGGCCCGCGGATTTTTCGAAAAAGCCGTGGCGCTGGGACGCTTTCCGCAGGACCCCACGGCCCATGCACAGCACTACCTGGCCGAGCGCGAGGAGGCCATGAATCGCCGTTGACTCACGCCTTGCGCAGCGGGTCGAGCAGGCCACTCAGGCCGTTATGGTCGATTTCATGCATCAAGTGCAGCAAGTGGCCAATCTCCCCGGTGGGAAAGCCCTCCCGGGCAAACCAGTTGAGGTAGGGGCCCGGTAAATCAGCTATCAGCCATCCTTCGTACTTACCAAAGGGCATTTTGCGTGAGACCAGCTTTTCGAGGTCTTCGGGTTTCATACGTTAATTCCTTTCATTCTCATTTAAGCGTTCTTTTATGTTTCCGCGCCCGCGGTTTTTTGTTAGACTTTCGTCGACAATATACCCCCCCTCGACGCTGGGCGCTCACTGCTCCGGCACGTCATTTCTGTATCGTCAGGGACATGACATGCAAAAACGTTTAAGTCTTTTACTCTGCTCGCCGCTGCTGGCGCTTGCAGCAATGCCCGTGTCGGCCGATGAACCGGTCGATGTCCTGCTGATTGGTGGCGGCATCATGAGCGCCACGCTGGGCACCTATCTCCAGGAGCTGGAGCCGGAGTGGAGCATACACCTCTACGAACGGCTGGACGAAGTCGCCGCTGAAAGCTCCAACGGCTGGAACAACGCCGGTACCGGGCACTCGGCTTTCTGCGAAATGAACTATACCCCCGAGCAACCTGACGGCAGCGTGGCCATCGAGCGTGCGGTCAACGTGACCGAACAGTTCGAGGTGTCTCGCCAGTTCTGGGCGCACCAGGTGGACCGTGGCATGCTCGGCGAGCCAGGCTCGTTCATCAACACCTCTCCCCATTTGAGCCTGGTATGGGGTGAAGACGACGTGGCGTTCCTGCGCGAGCGTCACGCCACCATGGTACAGAACCCACTCTACGCCGGGATGGAATACTCCGAAGATTGGCAGGAGCTGGCCGAGTGGATGCCGCTGGTCATGGCCGGTCGCGAGAACGACGGCACCCCGGTGGCAGCAACGCGCATGCAGATGGGCACCGAGGTGAACTACGGTGCACAAACGCGCCAGATGATCGAGTCTCTGGCCCAGGGCGACAACTTCACGCTGGGTCTGAACAGCGAAGTGCGCGGCTTCGAGCGCAATGACGACGATACCTGGCAGGTTCGTATCGCCGATTTGGCCAGCGGTGATGAGTTCACCGTCGATGCGCGTTTCGTCTTCATCGGTGCGGGCGGTGCGGCGCTGCCGCTGCTGCAGGAAACCGGCATTCCTGAAGTGGAAGGCTACGGCGGCTTCCCGGTGGGCGGCCAGTTCCTCTACACCACCAACCCGGACGTTGTGTCTCAGCACTTGGTGAAAGTGTATGGCAAGGCCGGTGAAGGCTCACCGCCCATGTCGGTGCCTCACCTGGACATCCGCTATCTGGACGGTGAACCCGCGCTGTTCTTTGGCCCGTTTGCCACGT
This sequence comes from Halomonas sp. BC2, assembly GCF_002078115.1. Lineage (NCBI taxonomy): Bacteria > Pseudomonadati > Pseudomonadota > Gammaproteobacteria > Oceanospirillales > Halomonadaceae > Halomonas > Halomonas sp. BC2. Next base: position 44,194 of record NZ_LFGT01000002.1, read on the forward strand.
TCTCCAGCAAGTTCCTGAAAGAGGGCTCCTGGACCGACCTGTTCGGCTCCATGACGCTGAACAACACCTGGCCGATGATGCAGGTCGGGGTCGATAACTTTGATCTCGTGCGCTATCTGGTCAGCCAGGTGATGATGTCGGAAGAAGATCGTTTCGAAGCCCTGCAGGACTTCTACCCGGAAGCCAACCCCGATGACTGGTCGCTGTGGACAGCGGGCCAACGCGTGCAGATCATTCGTGACGATGAAGAGCAGGGCGGTGTGCTGCAGTTTGGTACCGAAATCATCAGCTCTGCCGATGGCAGCATGTCGGCGCTGCTGGGTGCCTCGCCTGGCGCTTCCACCGCTCCGTCGATCATGCTGAACCTGCTGGGGCGTGTGTTCCCCGAACAGGTAGCTAGCGAGGAGTGGCAGTCTACCCTGACCGCTATCGTGCCGTCCTACGGCCAGAAACTGGCGGAAAATCCGGAGCTGCTGCGTGACGTGCGTGCCTATACGGCACAAACCCTGCAGCTTGACGAGCCCATGAACCTGCAGGCGGGTGATGCCGTCGAGGCCAGTGACGTCGAAGAGGCCGCTGACGAGGCGGAGCAGGAAGCCGAGCCCGCTGACGAAGCGGAAGCTCAGGACAGCGAGCAGGAAGAAGAGGTAACGCAGGCGTAAGTACAACGCCTGTCGTTGGTCGATACAACGCCAGCCTTCGGGCTGGCGTTGTGCGTTTTATTCAGCCCTGGGGTGCGTATTCCATCAGTAACACGGTCAGGGCGCGGGCGGCCTCGTGGCCTGGGCTATCGCCGCGATACACCACTCCGATGTCCCGGTGAAAGGTGTGCTCATCGAGGCTGACTGCCCTGATGCCGCTGGGCCAGTGGTCGAGGGCACGAGGCTCTGGCACCAGCGCCACGCCCACGCCGTTGGCCACCAGCCGAACGATGGCATCCAGCTCATCGACTTCACACACATCGCGCACCTGGCAGTGCTGATCGCGCAAGAAGCGCTCGACCTGCCGCCCCCCAAAGGATGTCCGGTCGTAACGCACGAACGGATGACGCTCCAGCAATGCTCGCCAATCGCTCCCTGACCAGCCCTGCGGTACCAACAGGCGAAAGGGTTCATGGGCCAGTGGCTGCCAGCGCAGGTCGCTATGCAGCGAGAAAGGCGGCCGAATGATCACGGCCATGTCGAGCTCTCCTGCGTCCACTTGGCTCATCAGCCCCAGTGACAGCCCAGGGACCACCCGGCTGCGGCAGTGGGGAAAGTGACGGTGAAAATGTGCCAGCACGTCCGGCAGCAGCGTACGTTGATACGAGGCAATGGCGCCTAGCGTGATGAGCGTGCCGGGTGCCTGGTCGGTGCCTGCTGCTCCCAGCGTTCGGTACAGCGCCAGCAGGGCGCGGGCTTGCTGCAGGGTGGCCTGGCCCTGCGAGGTGAGGACGGCATTGCGACCGCTGCGCTCGAACAGTGTGACCCCCAGCTCCGCTTCCAGGCGCTTCATCTGGGCGCTGACGGCCGCCTGGGTCAGCCCGGTCTGCTGTCCGGCAGCGGCAAAAGTGCCGTGCTGGGCCACGGCGACAAGCGTTTTAAGCTCACGAATCATGATCGGTAACTCATCAATATTTTTTGTGAGTTTATCAAAAAACAATTGATTTTATTTTTGCATGGCGGCTTTTAGGATGGCTGAACCAACCCTAAACGCAGCACATCGCGGCATACCCGATAACAGGAGCTTCTCATGAGCCTTTCCCCTTTCCACCTGGCAATCCCCGTTTACGATGTGCCGCTGGCACGCGCTTTCTACAACGATGTCTTTGGTCTGGAAGAGGGGCGCTCCAGTGACCACTGGGTGGATTTCAACTTCTTTGGCCACCAGCTGGTGATTCACGAGCATCCCAAGACGCCTGGGCAGGAAAGCGCGCATACCAACCCGGTGGATGGCCACAATGTGCCGGTACCGCATTTTGGTGTCATCCTGGAGTGGGATGAGTGGGAAACGCTGGCCGAGCGCCTGAAAGCCCGCGATACCGATTTCGTGATCGAGCCCTATATCCGCTTCAAGGGAGAAGTGGGTGAACAGGCCACCATGTTCCTGCTCGACCCCTGCGGCAATGCGCTGGAGTTCAAGGCGTTCAAGGACAAGAGCCAGATTTTTGCCAAATAAGCGCACTTGGGTCGCCGACAGGGCGCTTGTCAGGCGCCCATGGCCTGCTCCTGTCGGCGATGCTGTAGCGGTGGCTCGCCAAAGTAACGCTTATAGTCGCGGCTGAACTGAGGCACGCTGCGGTAGCCGACGGCCAGGGCGGTCTGGTTGACGTTATGACGGTCCTGCCGCAATAGCTGCTGAGCCTTCAATAGCCGCAGCCGCTTCACGTACTGCGCTGGGGAAGCCCGGGTGATCTGCTTGAAGTGCTGATGAAAGGTCGAGACGCTCATGTTGGCCTGCTGGGCCAGCTGTTCCACCGAAAACGGATCGGCAAAATGAGCATGCAGGTGGGAAAGCACCTGCACGATTCTCGCATAGTGGCCATGGCCGCTGACCAGCGCGCGTAGCGCTTGCCCCTGCTCCCCCTTGAGCGCTTCGAACACCACATCACGTATACGCGCTGCCCCCATGATGCGGCACTCCACTTCGTCGTGCAGGGTGTGAGCAAGCCGCAGAACCGCAGCCTGCATGCCTTCGTTCATGGCCACCGAGGCCATGGGTCTGGGGGTTTTTACGAGCGGCCCTTGTTCGCCCATGGCGGTGACCAGCTCGTTGAGCAGCGCGGGGTCCAGAGAGACCGAAATACCCAGCAGCGGCGCCTCTTCGGAGCCGTGTGTTTCGCACTCGAAAGGCAGCGGCAGGGTCTGAACGAGATAGTGTCCAGGGTTGTAGTGAATCTCGCGGTCACCCAGGTAACCGATCTTTCGCCCTTGGGCAATGATCGTCAGCCCCGGTTCGTACATGAGCGGGGTGCGCGGCTGATGCCGTTTCAGGTACAGCAGGCTGACCCGTGGCAGAGCCGAGGCGTTCATTCCTTCCCGTCGAATCAAGGGAAAAAGGCACTGAGCGAGGGCGTTGCCCGCAGCGGTGTTGGTGGCCATGGGGGCTCCATAGGCGAGACTGTCATCAGTTTGTTTAGGACAATTGTGACTTTTTTGCGCGCGTTTTTGTTATTTTATTACGCCTTTATGGAGAAATAGGCAAAAAAATCGGAGCTTCGTTCATCGCTAACCGCGGCGGTACGGCCAATAATGGAGACTTCTCTCGCATGGGCGGGATGCCTTACCAAGGAGTTTCCATGAGCCAGGCAAAATCGTACGCCGCGTTTTCCGCCGACAAACCCCTCGCGCCGTTTACCTTCGAGCGTCGTTCGCCGCGTGCCGACGACGTTGCCATCGAGATTCTTTACTGTGGCGTATGCCACAGCGACCTGCACTTTGCGCGTAACGACTGGGGCATGAGCCAATACCCCGTCGTGCCCGGCCACGAGATCGTCGGCCGCGTGACCGCCGTGGGCAGCGACGTCAGCCGCTTCCAGGTAGGCGATCTGGTAGGAGTGGGCTGTATGGTCGATTCCTGCCGTACCTGTTCGGCCTGCCAGGAGGGCGTAGAGCAATACTGCCTGGAAGGCTTCACCATGACCTACGGTAGCCCCGATCGTCAGGACGGCACCCTGACCCAAGGCGGCTATTCCGATGCCATCGTGGTGAGCGAGCATTTCGTGCTCAAGATGCCTGACGGTATCGATCTGGCCTCGGCTGCGCCTATCCTGTGCGCCGGTATCACTACCTACTCACCGCTGAAGCATTTCGGGGTAGGTAAAGGGCACAAGATCGGGGTGATTGGCATGGGTGGCCTGGGCCATATGGGCGTGAAGCTGGCCAAGGCGCTGGGCGCAGAAGTCACGGTATTTACCCGTTCCGACGCCAAGGTAGAGGAAGCCAAGCGAAACGGTGCTGACCACGTGGTGGTGTCCAGCGACCCGGCGCAAATGGAGGCCGTGGCAGAAACCTACGACTTCATGCTGGATACCGTGCCGGTACAGCATGACCTCAACCCCTATCTGGCCGCGCTCAAGTACAACGGGACGCATATCATCGTCGGGCTGCTGGAGCCCATCGAGCCGACCATCGAAGCGTTCAATCTGGTCTTCAAACGCCGCGTGGTGGCTGGTTCACTGATCGGCGGGATTGCCGAAACGGAAGAGCTTTTGCAGCTGTGTGCCGACCAGAACATCACCTGTGATATCGAAATGCTGGATATTAACGACATCAACGAAGGTTTCGAGCGCATGGAAAAAGGTGACGTGCGTTACCGCTTCGTGATCGATATGGCCACGTTGAAAAACACACCCGCTTAAGTGGCCTTCTCTGGATACAGCCCGCTCCTGTTGGAGTGGGCTTTTTTGTTTATCGCATAGATGAAAATGGTTGATACATAAGTCGTAGAGGTGCCGTTTTTTCACGTAGATTGTTTTACTCTGCGCTTGAGCAGCGCCATAACAAATAAGCACAAGGGAACTCACTCATGAAGCATCTCTCGATAAAATGGAGCCTGACGGCTGCCCTCGCGGTGCTGGTGGTGATGATTGGCCTGATTAGTGGGCTGGGTTTTTACGCCAATACCAACAGCGGCCAGGCACTTGCCGAAATCAACAATACCAACGTCAGGCTGGTCAATCTGGCCAACCGAATGCAGGTCAACGCGTTACGGGCGCAGACCTTTCTCGACCGCTCGGCTAGCTTCAGCACCATGGGCAACCCTGAAAGAGGCCAGGAAAGCCTGGAGCAGGCGGCCGAAGCAACGTTGGCGGCCCAGCGCTATTTTGAAGAATTCTCTGCCGTTGCCGTGGACCCAGCAAGTGAGCTGGCCCGCCACAGTGAAGCGGTGAGCGAAGCCTACCAGGTCTTTGTAGTGGAAGGGCTGGAGCCCTTGTTGAATGCGCCGCCGTTCCAAATCCAGCGCCGCCAGGTCGCACTTGGCGAGCAGAGTGCGGCGCTGGACAGCGCCATGGGTAACTTTGTGGCCTATACCGAGTCGCGTGGTCAGCAGGTGATGCAGCAGGTGGAGCGAGTAGCGACCTGGGTCGGTGCCATTGCCATTGGCCTGCTGCTGTTCTCACTGGTAGCGGCGCTGGTCATTCGTATTGCCATGGTACGAGGGGTGGTCACTCCGTTGCGCCAGGCGCTCGACCACTTTGCGCGTATTGCCGATGGCGACCTGACCGGCCGCATCGAAGACCGCGGTCGTAACGAGATCGGTCAGCTGTTCATTGGGCTGGCCGCCATGCAGGAAAAGCTCAAGACGCTGGTCCTCTCCCTGCGCAGCAGCAGTGAACACGTTTACAGCGGCGCCAGCGAGATTTCCACGGGCAGCCAGGATCTCTCCTCGCGTACCGAGCAGCAGGCCGCTGCGCTTCAGCAAACCGCGTCCAGCATGGAGCAGATGGCGACCACGGTGGGCACCAACGCAGATATCGCCCAGCAGGCCGACCAGCTCTCCGTGGCAGCCTCGCAATCGGCCGAACGCAGCGGTGAGGAGGTCGAGCGGACCGTGCAGCTGATGCGCGAGATTGCCGCCAGTGCCGACAGGGTGAACGATATCATTGGCGTGATCGACTCGATTGCCTTCCAGACCAATATCCTGGCGCTGAATGCCTCTGTGGAGGCGGCCCGAGCCGGTGAGCAGGGACGCGGCTTTGCCGTGGTGGCCAGTGAGGTGCGTTCTCTCGCCACCCGCAGTGCTGAGTCGGCCAAGGAGATTCGCGGCCTCATCGAGCAAACCACGACGCAAATCACCAGCGGTGCCAGTCAGGCCGAACGTAGCGGGCAAACCATCTATCAGACGGTGGACGCCATTCGTCAGGTCACCACGCTGGTGGGTGAAATTTCCACGGCAACCCGTGAGCAGAGCGGAGGGATCGAGCAGATCAATGCGGCGTTGACTGAAATGGATTCGGTGACCCAGCAGAACGCGGCGCTCGTCCAGGAAACCAGCGCGGCGGCCACGGCCCTGGAGGGCCAGGCCAGCGGCCTGGCAGAATTGATCTCCACCTTCCGGCTGGCCGCTGGCGAGCAGCTGTCGCCTGCGCCGCAGGAGCCAGCGCCCGCCCTGACTCGGCAAGCGGCAGGGCAGACGCCTACGGCCAAATCTACCCGGTCACAGCAGGACGAGTGGAACGAGTTCTAGGCAAAGGGAAGCGCTATCACGCCCCTTGAGTGCTCAATGCGCTCAAGGGGCGTCGTTCATTCAGGCGTGGGCCACCACGCGCAGGCGCACGTAGTCGGCGGTCCAGTTGCCGTGCCCATCGCTCAGACTGTGCGACAGCAGGTTGACGGTATGATCGAACACGGCGTCTCTCAGGTCATCATCCAGGCCGTGAAAGAACGGGCTGGCAAAGGTGTCCAACCAGTTGGCCATGCCTTTGGGCAGTGGCGTAGGGCGCGGGATGAGTTCGATGTTGTCGATTCGAAACCCCACGGTTTGCAGCAGGTTGGCGTAATCCTCTGCCGTCGGGAAATACCACGGGTGACGCCCTTTGGAGCTGATCCCACGGAACTGCAGCGAGGCAATCAGCGCGGTGCAAATGGCCGCCACGTTACCGTGTCCACCAAACTCGGCCACAAAGCGCCCCCCGGGCTTGAGGGCCCGCTTGACGCCGGCCAGCACGGCCTGAGGGTCGAGCATCCAGTGCAGGGCGGCATTGCTGAAAACCGCATCGAACTCGTGGTCGAAAGGCAGCTGGTGACCATCGACTACCCTGGCCGTTACGCCGCGCTGCTGCGCTGCTTCGACCATTTCCGCCGACGCATCGACGCCCAGCACGGTCGCGCCCAGCTGCATGATGCGCTCGCTCAATACGCCATCACCGCAGCCCAGGTCCAGAATGCGCTCACCCGGCTGAGGAGAGAGCAGTTTGAGCACCTCGTGGCCCAGCTTGGGCACGAAAGGTGCGTTTTCCGCGTACTGGCTAGCATTCCATGCTTGCCCAGGCGGTGTATGTGAGGCGTTTGTCATGGCGGCATCCTGTCTTCGTTATTCAGTGGTACGATTATTCAGAGTGAAACACTCTATTAGAATAACGCTTCTTGCAGTATAGCCATCCGCTGGATAAGCCCCAGGCAGTGCGTACATTTTTCACGCTAACCCTGCCATCATTCGGGCAGGGCGAAGGCCATGACGCTATCGCCCAGCGTGGTTTCCGATTGGAAAGAGCCGCCTGCGGCGATGACGACATACTGGCGTCCCTGGTGCACGTAGGTCATTGGGTTGGCCTGCCCGCCTGCAGGCAGGCGCTGTTCCCATATCAGCTCGCCGGTCGCGCTGTCGAAGCCGCGCAGGTAATCGTCCATGGCGGCCCCAATGAAGGTCATGCCCCCTTGGGTGGCCAACGGGCCCCCGCTAGTGGGGGCACCCACCGTCATCTTGAGGCGCGAGGGAATGCCCAGCGGCCCCTGGTCCATGCTGGTGCCCAGCGGGCGTGACCAGACGATCTCGCCGCTGTTCAGGTCGGTGGCGCTCAGAAAGCCCCAGGGTGGCGCCGTACACGGCATGTCCAGTGGAGAGAGCCAGGCACCGCGCTCCGCCGCCACCGGTGCGCCCAGCATGGGCTGGGCCTGCTGGTCGATGTAGCTGGCATCCTGAGCACCAATGGGGGCAATGTTATCCATGGTATCGGCTTCTTCACGGGGGTAGAGCACCACCTGCGAGGGCATGCGGTTGTTGTTCACGATCATCAGTTGGCGCGTGGGGTCGAACGAGGCGCTGCCCCAGTTGATGCCGCCCAGGATGCCAGGAAACTGCAGCATGCCGCCCTCCTCCAGGGTGGGAGGGGTAAACATGCCCTCGTAGCGCATGCGCTGAAACTCGATGCGGCAGTAGAGGTGGTCCAGGGGCGTCGTGCCCCAGGTATGCGCCCCGGTCAAGCGTTCGACTTCCTGCCCTGGCAGTGAGCCAAAGTTGGGCATGTCTGGTGAAAAAGGCTGTACCGGCGAGGTCCAATCTCCTTCGATGGCTCCTTGGGGCACGGCGCGCTCCTCGATGCTGCGCAGGGGTTCACCGGTTTCACGGTCGAAGACGAACACCTGCCCATATTTGGTGGCTTGTACCACGGCGGCTCTGGGGCCTTCCTCGGTGGGGAAGTCGATCAGCGCTGGTTGCGCCCCCAGGTCGTAATCCCATAAATCATGTATCACGGTGGTGAATTTCCAGGCGACGTCGCCGGAGTCGGCTTCCACGGCGACCAGCGATGCAGTGAAGGCATCCTCCTCGGGCGAGCGGTCGCCGCCATATTGGTCATTGGTAGGGTTGCCGGTGGGCAGGTAGACCAGCCCCAGGGCTTCATCCGCGGTGATGGCCGCCCACACGTTGGGGGTGCCGCGCGGGTACACTTCACCGGGTTCGGGCTGTTGATCGGGAGTCGTCCAGACCGCGTCCCAGGTCCACTGCCACTCGCCCGTCAGGGCATGGTAGGACCTAACGGCGCCGGAAGGGCCGTCCCGGCGCTGATTGTCGGTCACCTGATGCCCTACGATCACACTGTCGTTGACCACGGTAGGGCCCGACGTATTGGAGAGATAGCCCGGTGCCTGCGGGTCCATGAACTCATACAGGTCCACGGTTCCCTGCTGGCCGAAATCGGTGCACTGAGAGCCATCATCGGCATTCAGGGCCATCAGGCGTCCATCCATGGTGCCCATCAGCAGACGGCGCGGGCACTGGGTCGTGGGGTCGTCGGTTTCATGGTATGCCAGCGAGCGGCAGGCGGCAGAAAAGACATGCTCCAGCGCATCGCGGTCGACCTGTGGGTCGAAATGCCACTGCTGCTCGCCGTTGCCGGGGTCCAGTGCAAACACCTGGTTGCTCTGGGTACAAACATAGACGCTGTTGCCCACTTTCAGCGGTGTATTCTGAAAGGCATAAGGTGTCGCGTCACTATGGGGAGTATCGCCGGTATTGAAGGTCCAGGCCTCGCTGAGCCGTGCCGCGTTGTCTGGCGTGATCTGGCTTGCCTCGGAAAACCGCCGAGCCGAAGCATCGCCGCCATAGGCCGGCCAGTCCATGGAGGTCTGTTCGTTCATGGCAGGCGGAGAGGCGCCTTCCGCCAAGCGTGCCTGCGCCGGGGAGTCGATATCCACATGACGATCCTGCAACAGCCACAGAAGTGCCAGGCCCGGCAGCGCCAGGGCGATCACTCCCGGCAGGCGTGCCCCCCAGCCAGGCTGGTGGCCGCGGTGTCGGTACAGCGCGGGCAACAGCAGCAGTGCTACCACCAGCAAACCCCACAGCACCCCCATGCGCGCCAGTAAGTCCACCTGCCAAATCGGCAGCCAGCCTTTCTGGTCGATTTCCCATAGCGACCAGGCCAGGGTCGCCAGCACCGTCGCGGCGTAGAGCCAAACGCCCGTGGGGGAGCGGCGCCATATCAGTACGGCAGCGCTCAGGATGGCAAGGCCCGCCAGCAGGAAATACCACGAGCCTCCGAGCAGAACCAGATATCCCCCGCCCACGATCATGGGCAGGCTCAGTAGCAGAAGTACGCCTGCCAGGGCGAGCATGGCCCAGACGGCCGGTCCTTTTCGATAGGGAGCGTCCATGTCTTTTCCTGTGGTGATGTGTCGGGTATTGCCTGTGTGGCGACGATACTGAATTAACCTTAGAAGAGTGAGCAGGGCTTGGCAAGTGGCAGAGGGTTGTTTAACCCATGTGGCCTGGTGAAGCTGCATTTGCCTGCCAGCGAGCCTCGCGGGTTGCCGCAAGCGGGCAAGAATGCGTTACGATTCGAGTCTTCCAATGAAGCACGCCCCCCTACTATTTCGTGATCAGTGAGGCACCATGAACGACGTTATCAAGCTCTTGCAGTCCCACCGTTCCATTCGTAAATTCACCGATCAGGAGATCCCTCGTGGGCTGCTCCTGGAGCTGATCAAGGCCGGGCAGGCGGCGGCGACCTCCAGCCATGTGCAGGCTTACAGCGTGATTCACGTGAAAGATGCGGCCAACCGGGAGCAGCTGGCCGAACTGTCCGGTGGCCAGGGCTATGTGGCCAGCAGTGCGGTGTTTCTGGTGTTCTGCGCCGACATGAAGCGTCCTACCGAAGCCTCGGCGCGCACCGGCGCCAACGTAGAGCGCGGCATGACCGAGCAACTGCTGGTGGCCACCGTGGACACGGCCCTGATGGCCCAAAACGTGGCCGTGGCGGCCGAGTCCGAAGGGCTGGGTATCTGCTACATCGGCGGGATTCGCAACAACCCCGAGGCCGTCAGCGAGCTGCTCAAACTGCCGCCCCATGTCTACCCGGTATTTGGCATGTGCCTGGGTTACCCGGACCATCAGCCGGAGGTCAAACCCAGGCTGCCCGTTGAGGCGATTCTGAAAGAGGACTACTACACTGAAGACAGTGATCAGGTCGTGGCCTTCGATGACACCATGCGGGCCTACTACCAATCACGCAGTAGCGGCAATAAAAATAGCGACTGGTCGCACAACCTCACCCCTCTGTTCGACAACAAGCTGCGCCCCCATATGCGTGACTTTCTAGTGAAGCGTGGCTTTACCATGAAATAAGGAGCCCCTCATGTCCCTACAGCGTGCCTACCTTCTGTTCGCCGGCCTTTACAGCCTGCTGCCTGTCATGGGCATCGTGGCCATTTTCTTCGGGGGTGGGACACCGCTGGCGCTGGTGCACCTCTCCTTTGGGGTGTTGGGCGTCGTGGGGCTGTGGGGGTACATGCTCAACCGGGGCGTCATGAATCAGCGCATGTGGCGGCCGCTGGCGCTGGTGTTTGCCGTAGGAAGCCTGGTGCAGATGGGGATCGTACTGAGTGTGCCGGTGGCGGGGGTAGCGTTGACCTGGATGCTCATCAGCAGCATTTTTGCCCTCATCCTGGCCGTGATGCTCTATCACTACGGCAATCGAGACCAGCCGCTGTGGGCCAGTGAAGAAGAGCGAGCCGCTGCGATGAAGCTGGCCCAGCTGCTGGAGCAGCAATCCAACGTCACGGCGTATCACCGTGAGCCCGGCCATGAGAACAGTGTCTGCGTCTCCAAAGTGGGCAATGCCTATCATGCCAGCGTTACCCGCCGCACCCCTAAGGGGCAGGAGACGTTCGAGCAGCGCTTTCGCCATCCTGAAACCCTGCTGTTTTTTGCCGAAAAGTTCGCGAGCGTCGCGCCGCAGGCGTTTACCGGCCAGGAGGAGCGAGGCTCACAGCTGGCGTGATGTCCCGCCATCTTGCAGCAACGGGCTCTTCGCCAACTGGCTGGCCAGTTGGCCCTTGATGAACTGATAGAGAGGCGTGAGGCGCTTGGGTAGCCGCTCCTCGGCCACGCGCTGATCGATGTAGTAGGCCGCGCGACTGCCACAGTAGTCGATGACGCCGCCCACCTGGTGAAACTGGAGACCGGAAGCCTTCAGCAAGCGACTGAAGCGTGGCTCCAGCATGGCGAACACATGATGGCGCTGACTAAGACCCACCAGTGCCGTGGCGGCAAGAAACAGGCTCAGGCTAAGCAGAGCGGGGCTCTCCTTGATGCTCTCGTAGGGGCTTTGTACTTCGCTTTGCTTGCGACGCACGGTGGGGTGAACGGCCAGGCGCGATACTTCGCATACCTGATGGGAAGCAAAATGGCGCGGGTGCGTGTTCGGCAAGAACAGGTGCGCTCCGTAGTAGGCTTCCAGTGGCAGGCTATGCAGCCCATGAGCGTTTTGCTCGTCGAACAGCACGACCCTCAGACATCCTACATCCAGCCCTGTCGCCTTATGGTGGAGCAGGCACAGCAGCGACTGTTGGTCATGGTCATCGTGTTCGATATTGAGCGCGCTGCTATTGCCAAGATCGTAACGCAGCTCTTCGATGAAGACCGCGTGGCGCAAGGTAAAGGCGCGCCGCTTTTCGGTGGGCGTCTGGGCAATCAGCAGAGAAAAGTGAGTATCAAAAAAGGCCGGTGTAAAGATATTTTCGACGAGTGTATCAGGGGTGGTGACGGAGGGGGCGATGGGTATGATCACCGTCGTTTATCCTTTCAGGAGCTGTGTTAAGGGAATGGGTTTACCCAAATAGAACCCTTGACCATAGGTAATGCCGTACTCTTCCAGAATAGGCGACAACGCTGCCTGATCGACAAACTCGGCGATGGTCTGTTTGCCGAACCCCTTGGCAATGTCAGCAATCGCCTTGACGATGGTGTGGCTGTCGGGATTGATCAACAGGCTACGGATGAAGGAGCCATCGATCTTGATGTAATCCACCGGCAGTTGGCCAAGATAATGGAAACTGCTGAAGCCGATGCCAAAATCGTCCAGTGCGGTGCGGCAGCCCAGATCTCTGAACGTTTGCAGGACGTTACGGGCGGTGGAAAAGTCGGTGATCGCTGCCGTTTCCGTGACTTCGAGAATCAGGTGATGCGGGTCGGCACCGCTGCTGCGCAGCTCGTCGGTGAGGTACTGCTTCAACCCCAGGTCGTGAAGCGACTGGCCCGACAGGTTCACGGCCAGTGAAACGCCGCGCTCCTGCAGCTTGCCCAGCGCCTGTAGGCTGTGCTTGATGACCCAGCGATCCAAAGCGACGACCAGGCCGCTCTGCTCGGCAACCGGTATGAAGTGCTGAGGCGCTATCAGGCTGCCATCGGGTTGACGCATGCGGATCAGCACTTCGTAATGTTTGATGTCGTGATCCTTGAGACGCACGATGGGCTGAGCCATTAGTTCGAACTGCTCGTGCTCCAGCGCGTTGTGCAGCTGTTCCACCCAATACACGCGATCCTGTAGCTCATCCTTGGCATTTTCGGCTTGGGACAGCAGATACCAGTCCTGGTGGCTGCTCTCCTTGGCCTTGTACATGGCCATGTCGGCACTGGCCAGCAGGTCGGCGGAGGTTTGCCCGTGGGCCGGGAACAGCGCGATGCCCATGCTGGCGGAAATATGATGCTTCCGGCCGGCAGCCTGAAAGCCAATGCGGCTCAGCAACTGGTTGATATAGTCGGCAACGCTGATGGCCTGCTCGCTGTTCACTCCCTCCAGTAACAGGGCGAATTCATCGCCGCCCAGCCTGGCAATCGTGCCTCGCTGCCCGAGATTGAGGAACAGAGTGTCGGCGACTTCGCGCAATAGCTGGTCGCCTACGGGGTGCCCGCTCAGCTCGTTGACTTCCTTGAACTGGTTGAGGTCGAGCAGCACGATGGCGCCTTCGCTCTGGCACAGCAGGGCGTGCTGAACCGCATCCTGGAAGTAGCGGCGGTTGTACAGCTCGGTGAGTGGGTCGTGCTCGGCCAACCAGGTCAAACGCTCCTCGGCGGCTTTGCGCTCGGTGATGTCCAGACCTACCGAGATACGCGCCACCTGCTTCTGGTGGCTACTGGTGAGCGGCGCATGGTACCAGGCCACGGTGGCGTAGCGCTTGTCCTGGGTATGCAGCGTTTTCTCTTCCTGCTGATGGCTGGTCAACTGTCCCGTGGGCGCTTCCCGATGAGTATGACCCCCTTGTAGCGCGCGCGCCGTAATGTCGAAGATGTCATAAAAATGGCGGCCTTCCAGATCCTGGTCACACAGCCCTAAGCGGCTGCGGGTATACTCATTGACCCGCTGAATGCGCCCGGAAGCCGTTTGCACGACGATGAATACCTGGGCCGTATCCAGCAGACTATTGACGAAATCGCGCTCGCTGGCCAGCTCCTCGATACGCTCGGCCAGTTGGTCGCTGTGATCATGTACCGACGACTCCAGGCGCTCCAGCTGATCGGTCAAGGTGCGTGTGGCACTTTCCAGAATGTCGATCTCGTTGGAACGCCTGGGCGTGGTCTGGGGCAAATGAGCGCGCACACGCTGAAACTGCCCGTCCGACAGCGCCGGTAACAGGGCTGCCACCCGGCGCAGCCGCGCCATGGGGCCGAGCAGAATCGCCAACAGCAGCAGCTCCGCCGCCAGCCAGCCCGCAACGCCCAGTGCCAATAGCGTGTTGGTGGCCCGTTGGATGGCAGCGGTTTGCGTCGTGATGTCGGACACCAGCAGAAAATAGCTGGTGCTACGCCAATCGGCGTCGTCTTCCATGTAAACCGCGCTCAGCTCCAGGTGTCGCCCGGCATACTCCATACTGAAGGGTGTGTCTGCCAACTGATAGATAGGCGTGGCCAGTGAGGCCTGCTCCAACAGTGACAAGGTCGGCTCCCGGTTGGTGATGGCGACCAAGTGGCCGTTCCAGCCTGGCAGGTATCGCGATGGATCGTTGGCGTCGCTTTCGACCTGCCCCGTGACCATCAGCGCGACTTCGCTACCCGAGACCTCCTTGGCTTCACGGGTCACGTCGGCGAGTGAGCGAGACAGCATGACCATGCCAATGCTGTCACCCTCCACCAGAATGGGGACCGCTGCATATTGCTGGCAGCTGGTAGTACAGCGCAGCGTTTTGATGGGCACTTCCCGCGTCAGCAGATCGTCCACCCAGCCGCGAATGGGCAGCTCCATATCGGGAGCGCCCATCCCGGACTGCCCGTGCTGCTGCCCCTGACGATCGAAGACGAACACGCCATCTACCCCGGCTTCCAACTGCAGCGAAGGCCACTGGGCTGCCAGCACCGTGCGTAGGCCTTCATCATCGTTCTGAGCCAAGGCATTGCCCAGGTCGGGGGCGTTTGCTGTCAAGCCTGCCAACTGGCGCAGGTTATCGGCAGAGCGCTGCATGGCCAGGCGGATTTCTCGCTGTTGACGCTCGTGGTGCCCCTGGCGGCTCTGTTCGAGCTGCTGGGTCAGATGGTGATGGCCCAGCCAGACAAACAGCGCCACCAGCACCAGTAGCAGCAAGCTGCTGGGCGCAATGACGCGCCAGGCAAGGCTCGAACGACGCTTGACGGAGTGGCTGGACTGGTGCATCGAGACAGATCCCGGTGGCAGGGTTTAGAAGCGCAGTGAAAGTTGAAACAGCAGCATGTTCCAATGCTTGCGAGTCAGGCTGGCATCGGGGTTGTCCTGTCGAGGGAGCCAGCCGGTGCCATCCACATAGTGATACTCCCCGGACAGCATGAGCTGGGAGGTAGGCGTCCACTGCACGCCGAGGGTCATGTCATCGGCAAACTGCGAGTGCGCAGGCCCAAACCTGGCCCGTTCATAGGCATGCCCCGAGCGGTCGTCGGTATTATTGACCAGCCGGTCGAAGCGAATCAGGCCGCTCCAGTCGGGAGAGAAGCGCCGCTGATACTGTACGTACCAGCTTTCACCCGTGATATCGAAGGTGCGTGGCAGGTGATCACCGCTTAGGGACTGCTGGCGCAGTGCGTATTCGGCGGTCAGGCTCCAGTGCTCCTGGTTGTACTGCACAGAGGCTATCCAGGGCTGAAACTCGAAGTCGGCTTCCTGGCCCATCAGCGTCGCTTCCAGATTGACCGAGGCCGCGCTCAGCGCCGCTACCCACTGGCCGCTGTGATCTTCGAACAGCAGTTGCGCAATGGCCGAGGGCGCTGATGCTGAGACCCGCTGAGCAGTACCGCCAAACAGCTGGTCGGACAATGCTGACCCCGTTTGTGGGCGACCCAAACCGCCTCTCAAGCGCCATGTACCCGCAGAGGTATGCTCCTCGGCATACAGGCTAATGCCGTCCGCCGCCAGCCCCAGCGCGCGGGTGCGATCGAAGTAGATGGATTGAGGCAGCAGAATGCTCGGGCGCGTAAAGGCGACATCGCGCGTCTGGTTGTAGAGTCCAAACGGGTTCTTGAAACGGCCTACTTGCACCCCCAACGTGCGCGCGGGGCTGGCCAGCATCTGGTAGTCCACCACGCCATAGTCGAGAGTGGGGGCCGCATCGCTGGTATCGCCTCCTGCGCGGCGGCTGAGCAGTTGGCCTGCCACCAGTACCCGGCGGTGCGGGCGAAACGAGGCGTTCAACCCCAGCTCGGTATACTCCAGGCTGCCCTTGTCGCTACTGTTGCCAAAGAAGTCGTTATGGTCGGTAATGACCAGTGCCTGGCTGAGAAACCCGTGCACCTGAAGGGTATCGGCGGGGTGGTCATGGGCCATGCCTGCCACGGGCAGCCAGGCCAGCAAGCCCGCCAGGGCGCAGCGTTGCGTTAGGCGCTTACTCCATGGAGATGACACGGACGCTTTCATCCAGGTACTCCCGTTCAAGGTAGCCCAGCGCGCCGGGAGTGCGGGCAACTTGCTCGCGCATATCCACCTGGTCGCGTACACGGTGGGGAGCTTGCCCCATGCCAGAAAACACCATCCTGTCCCAGGCCAGCTGCAATTGATGCGGGTAGACGGCCAGCATCTCCTTGGCAAAGCGCGCATGGACAGTATCGCGATTGGGTAACACAAAGACCTGCATGGCCTGGCCGTTGGGCCAGGTGCGCTGGCGCATGGCAAACATGGCACGCAGAGCGTCGCGGGGCAGGGCCGAGTGCTCGATGTCGGGATGGGCCACCAGTACGATGACCGCGAGTGACTCTGCGGGCTCGGCCCTGGCCGTGGCAGGCATGAGCAGCAGCCAGCATAGCGCCAGCAGCCCATAGGCGCGCCAGTGGTTACGCGGCCTCACGCTAAGCCAATGCACCAGGAGTAGGCGCCATGTGTGTAAGAATGAGGGACCCCTCCCTACCATGTAAAAACGATGACCTGACAACGCTTTTTTATATCAGCAAGATAGCACGCTAAAGTGTGGCCGGGTAATCGTGATGAACGCTGGAAAAGCATGCCTATTCAACGATGAGTGCCTGTACACGATCCGGGTAATCCGAAAACAGCCCATCGACGCCCAGCCCCATCAGGCGCTCCATCTCCGAAGGCTCGTTAACGGTGTAAACGTGCACCGGCAGGCCGTTCTGCTGGGCCAGCTCGATAAAGTCAGCATCGATGACATCCTGCCCATCATGGCGTGCGTTGGTGCCGATACCGACCGCGTATTCGGCGATGCGCTGAAAGTCGCTGGCACGCATCTGGCCGGGGGCTGGTGTGGTGTCGTTCCACTCGACCAGGGGAGTGCCTTCGCCCTCGCTGGGGGAGTACCACAACAGTTGCACCAGTGGGATCTCAGGGTTGAGCGCCTGTATTTTCAGCAGGCTTTCCTGAGCAAACGACTGCACCAGAACACGCCCTTCCTCGACCATATCGTAGGCTTCCAGGCGCTCCACCAGTGCGGCT
The DNA here is from genome assembly GCF_002078115.1 of Halomonas sp. BC2. Classification (NCBI taxonomy): domain Bacteria; kingdom Pseudomonadati; phylum Pseudomonadota; class Gammaproteobacteria; order Oceanospirillales; family Halomonadaceae; genus Halomonas; species Halomonas sp. BC2. Next base: position 61,298 of record NZ_LFGT01000002.1, read on the forward strand.
TCCAGGCCCGGGTTCAAGTGGGGTGACTTGGTTTCGATGTAATAGCGGGTGGTATGCCCGAAGTGATCGAACAGTTCCTCCAGCGTCAGCATGGGTAAACCGACAAAGTCTTCCGACGCTTGCTCGGGGTTTGCTTCGTTGAACCAGCTGCCGGTATCCAGCGCCTTCAGTTCGGCCAGCGTGTGCTCATGGATATGCCCTTCACCGTTACTGGTACGTTCCAGGGTGTTGTCATGAAAAATGACCACTTCGCCATCGGCGGTGAGCTGAGCGTCCAGCTCCAGATAGTCCACCCCCCACTCGTGAGCCAGCTCGTAGGCGGGCAGCGTGCTTTCGGGGGCATGGCCACTGGCCCCGCGATGTGCGATGACCTGAAAGTTTTCCAGCGCGTTCAACTGCTGAGCGAGTGGAGACTCGCTGGCGATTCCCACAGAAGCAACGGCCATGAGTGCCGTCAGTGCGGTAGCCGTACCCAAATAGCGCGACATGGCAACTCCATCTATAGGCAACATTTATCAAAACCATAACGTCTCTCTATCGAAAACGCACGCACTCGCTGAGCAGAGGCTTGCCTATCTTAACGCCCGGTGATGCAACACACTCAGCGAAGCCTACGGCAACTGATGTATGCTGATTTGAAAAGCCATTCAAAACGTGAAGGGGGCATCATGGGGTCTAAGCAGGGCTGGGGCAAAAAGGGCCGGGGAGCGCTGGCGCTACGCGTGCTGCTGGCGACGATCGTGGGCGTGGCGCTGGGCAGTGTCGTACAAACCCAACTGAACCTGGCTGAGCTGCAGGCGCTGGGCGTGGCCATTCCGCTGGGTACGCGGCTATCGACCACGGCTCAGGACTTGCTTCACTTTGCGCCTGTATACGCAGGGCTCTTTCTGGTGGGGTTTCTCATCTCCCAGGCCGTGGCGGGCTGGCTGGCTCGGCGGTGGCCTGCCAGCCTTCGCCGCCTGGCTTTTGCGCTGGCGGCCGTGGCTGGGCTATGGCTAACCTTCCGGTTGACCAACACGTTTGCGCCCATGCCCACACTGGTGGCTGCCACTCGTAGTGCCGGTGGGCTGGCCGCCATGCTGGCAACGGCCGCCGTGGCAGGCTGGCTGCTGGCCGTGTTGACATGCTCCGCGTCGAACAGACGGCGTAGCAACGCACCTTTGGCCATCGTGCTGTCTACTTTTATGCTGCCTGTGATTCAGCCCGCTGCCGAAGCCCAAACGGCTTATCAGATCGACACCCTGGCCGATGCGCTGGAGCACCCTTGGTCGCTGGCATTCTTGCCCGATGGCCGCTTTTTAGTGACCGAGCGCCCAGGACGCCTATTGCTGCTGGATGACAGCGGCCAGACGCTGGCCGACTTGGAGGGCGTGCCGGAGGTGTTTGCCTCTGGGCAGTCGGGGCTGTTCGATGTGCTGCTTTCTCCCCGGTTCGAGACCAATCAACAGCTCTACCTCAGCTACGTCTGTGGTACGGCCAGTGCCAACCATACCTGCCTGGCTCGAGCCACCCTGGGCGATGGGCGTTTGGAACAGGTGGAAGAGATTTTTCGGGTTCACCCCGCCAAGCGTGGCGATGCCCACTATGGGGGCCGCCTGGCATGGCTGCCGGATGACACGCTGATCCTCACTCTGGGCGATGGTTTCGATAACCGTGAAGATGCCCAACGGGTGAGCAGCCATATCGGCAGCATCGTGCGCCTGAATGCCGATGGCAGCGTGCCCGACGACAACCCCTTCCTGGCCCGGGCCGATGCACTGCCCGAGCTCTACAGCATTGGCCATCGCAACGTGCAGGGGCTGGTCTACGACGCTCAGCGCCAGCAGCTGATTGCCCACGAGCATGGCCCGCGAGGCGGAGATGAGCTCAACCTCATCCAACCCGGCAACAACTACGGCTGGCCGATTGCCACCGGCGGGCTGGATTACACCTGGGCCAGGGTCTCGCCGTTTACGGAATACCCCGGCATGCAGCCCCCGGTGCTGGAGTGGACGCCTTCTATTGCCCCTTCGGGGATGGCCGTCTATCGGGGCGAGCTGTTCCCCGAGTGGCAGGGCGACCTGCTGGTGGGGGCATTGGTCAATCGTGAAGTGCGTCGGGTACGCTGGCAGGAAGACGGCAGCGCCGAAGACGTAGAGGGGCTGTTTGGTGAGCTGGACGCGCGCATTCGTGACGTGCGAGTAGGCCCCGAGGGCGCGGTCTACCTGCTGACCGACAGCCCCCAGGGCAAACTGGTCAGAGTGACGCCAATCGAGCCACAATAAGTACGAGATAATAAGTACGAGACAATAAGCACGAGAAAGGCAACTCAGCGGCGCTGCGCCGCGCAATGAGGAGATAGCGCATGCTGGCTTACACAATGGTGGGAACCCAGGATCTGGAGCGTGCTCTTCAGTTCTACACGCCGCTGTTCAATGCCATGGGGCTGGATATCTGCTGGCAGGATGACAGCTGTGTTTCCTTCGGCGACCCGGATGATGTCGAAGTGCCCCAGTTTTTCGTGGGCCTGCCGTTTGATGGTCATCCTGCCACGGTAGGCAATGGCACCATGACCGCCTTCCAGTTCAGCGACATCAAGGAAGTGGATACGCTGCATCAGCTGGCCCTGCAGAGCGGCGGCAGCGACGAAGGCGAACCAGGTTTTCGCCCTCAGTACGGCGATGGCTTCTACGCGGCTTACGTCCGCGACCCCGACGGCAACAAGCTCGCCTTCGTGGTGTATCCACACCGGGTTGGGCTCTGATCAGCCGCTGCGTCGAGAGAGATACTCGATCAGCCACTCTGCCTCGGCGGGGCGGGTCAAGCGCAACATCTGGATATGCCGATAGCGTGGGTCCAGCGCGTCGGCGAAATAGCGCTGTCGATTCGAGCGCCAGTTTTTCAGCATCCAGAGCAGGATGGAATTGCGGCTCATGAAGGTCTGACGAAAACTTTCGCGATTACCGGTACTTGGCCAGATCTCCTGGCGGCTTGCGATACGTTTGATGGCGCGTCTGAGGCTCTGGCCAAACACTCGCCAGAAACCGTAATCCAGCCAAACCACCATATCTACGTCCCGCCATTTGATATCGCGTGTACGGTTGAAATTACCATCCAGTACCCAGCCGCGTGTGGCGCTGTTCAACGCGTCTTCGAGTTTTGCTTCGAACTCATCATCCGGCGTTCCCTGCCAGTGGGGTTGCCAGAAAAGCTGATCCATTTGAATGTGAGGAGCGTCGAGCGCTGCAGCGAGCCTACGGGCCAAAGTGCTTTTGCCGCTACCGCTGGTGCCGACCACATTGATGTTCATGATGAAAGCCTGCTAATGAATCGGCGCGTTAGCTTAAACAGAGCCTTCAACGCGTGCAAGGTGGCTTCATGCAAGCGCGTTAGCCCTCAACTCCCTGCGCAACCAGCTCGCCAAGGCTTCGCTGCGGCGGGCGTTGGTGTGTTTGGGTAGCCACAGGCAGAGCCTGGCCGGGGTTTCGATATAGCCCCAGGGGGCGACCAGCCGACCGCTTCTCAGGTCGTCTTCCACCAGTAGCCTGGGGGCAATGGCGACCCCGAGCCCTGCCACGGCGGCTTCCATCAGGTAGTAGAGGTGTGCAAACCCTTGGCCCTGCTGCAGGGCTGCTTTCAATGCGGCGGGTTCCAGACCTTGGGCGGCAGCCCACTGCGGCCACGCCTGTGGGCGTGATGCGGTATAGAGCAGCTTGCTGCCAAACAACGATGAGGGGTCTTCCACGTTGCAGGCCTCGGCCAGCCGGGGGCTGGCTACGGCGCAAATTTCCTCGGCTATCAGAGGAATGCGCTCTCCTTCCTCGGGCCAGGGTGGTTCGAAGAAGGCCAGCGTGGCGCTGGTCTCGGGCTTGCCCGGTTGTTCGGCATCGCTCACCACCACTTGCAGCTTCAGTTCGGGCAGCGCCTGGTTCAAGCGGTCCAGGCGGGGGATCAGCCAGCGGGCCAGCAGGCTGCCGGGGCAGGCCAGCGTAAAGGGCGCCTCTTCCACCTCATGCTTGAGCAACGTGCAACTATCCCTGAGTTTGGCGAAGGCCTCTCCAACCCCGCTTTGCAACTGCTCACCGTGGTGGGTCAGCACCAGCCCGCGCCCGGCTTTCGTGAACAGCGCCACGCCAAAATGCTCATCCAGACTCTTGAGCTGGCGGCTTACCGCGCCGTGGGTCACGCTCAGCTCGTCAGCGGCCGCGGTGACGCTGCCCAGCCGAGCAGTGGCTTCAAAGGCGCGCAAAGCGCTCAGCGGGGGCAGGCTGTGTTGCATGGGGTCTCCTGGAACAGTTGCGAAAAACTCACAGGTGATTGCCATCTTATCGATTTTTCTTCCGACCTGCCTGCGCTAACGTCGACACATTGCAAAAACGCCCCAAATCGCAGAGGTCGAGATGAACCAACCGTTAAGTCTACCCGATGCCAACGGCATGTTTGGCAGCTTTGGTGGCCGCTTTGTGGCCGAAACCCTGATGCCGCTGATTCTCGAGCTTCAGGATGAGTACACCACGGCCAAAAACGACCCCGAATTCCAGCGCCAGCTCGCCTATTTTCAAGGCGACTACGTGGGGCGCCCCAATCCGCTCTACTTTGCCGAGCGCCTCACCGAGCACTTCGGCGGTGCCAGCATTTACCTCAAGCGTGAAGAGCTGAATCACACCGGCGCGCACAAGATCAACAACTGCATTGGCCAGGTACTGCTGGCCAAGCAGATGGGCAAAAAGCGCATCATCGCGGAAACCGGCGCAGGCATGCACGGCGTGGCCACCGCCACCGTAGCGGCCCGCTTTGGGTTGCCCTGCGTGATTTACATGGGCGCCACCGACATCGAGCGCCAGCAGCCCAACGTGTTCCGCATGAAGCTGCTGGGCGCGGAGATCGTGCCAGTCACTTCCGGCACCGGCACGCTCAAGGATGCCATGAACGAAGCGCTGCGCGACTGGGTCACCAACGTAGACGACACTTTCTACATCATCGGCACCGTGGCAGGCCCGCACCCGTACCCGGCCATGGTGCGCGATTTTCAGGCGGTGATTGGCCATGAAACCCGCGCCCAGATGCTCGAAAAGCAGGGCCGCCTGCCGGATTCACTGATTGCCTGTGTGGGCGGCGGCTCCAACGCCATGGGCTTGTTCTATCCGTTCATCAACGATGACAGCGTGCACATGGTCGGTGTGGAAGCGGGCGGTAAAGGCGTCAAGAGCGGCCTGCACGCTGCCAGCCTCAACGGCGGCACCCCCGGCGTATTGCACGGTAACCTTACCTACCTGCTGCAAAACGAAGATGGCCAGATTACCGACGCCCACTCCATTTCCGCAGGGCTCGACTACCCCGGCATTGGCCCCGAACACGCCTGGCTGCACGAGCAGGGGCGGGTCGAGTACGTCTCTGCCACTGATGACGAAGCGCTGGAAGCGTTCCAGATCTGCTGCCGCCAGGAGGGCATCATCCCCGCCCTGGAAACCGCCCACGCCCTGGCAGAAGTTGCCAAACGTGCGCCAACACTGCCCCGCGAGCACCTGATGGTGGTCAACCTCAGCGGACGTGGTGACAAGGACATGAACAGCGTGGCCCAGCATCTGGGCGACCGCTTCGGCATGAAACACTCATGAGCGCGATACAGGAGACTCCCATGCAACCTACCTTGCAACGTACTTCTCGGCTCGACAGCTGCTTTGCCGCGCTCAAACAGCAAAACCGCCCAGCGCTGGTCAGCTACCTCACTGCGGGCGACCCGGACCCCGAGACCTCCCGCCGCCTGCTGCACGGGCTGCCGGATGCCGGTGTGGATATCATCGAACTCGGCATGCCGTTCAGTGACCCCATGGCCGATGGCCCCGCCATTCAAAAGGCTGCCCTGCGCGCCCTGGAAAAAGGCCAGACCCAGGCCAAAACGCTGGCAATGGTGCGCCAGTTCCGGGAGCAGAACAGCACCACGCCCATCGTGCTGATGGGCTACTACAACCCGATTTACTGCTACGGCGTCGAGCGTTTTCTCAGTGACGCAGCCCAGGCAGGGGTAGACGGACTGATCGTGGTGGACCTGCCCCCCGAGCACGACGAAGAGCTGTGCCAGCCCGCCGCCCAGCACGGCATCGATTTCATTCGTCTGGCCACGCCCACCACCGATGCCAAGCGGCTACCCAAGGTGCTGGCCAACGCTTCCGGGTTCATCTACTACGTTTCCGTGGCGGGCGTGACCGGCGGCAGTGCCCCCACACCCGAGCGGCTGGAAGGCGCCGTGAACCAGCTGCGCGAACACACGCCGCTACCCATTGCCGTGGGCTTCGGCATTCGCACCGCCGAACAGGCCGCCACCATTGGCCGCTTCAGCGACGCCGTGGTAGTAGGCTCTGCCCTGGTAGATTGCATCGAACACGCCAGCAGCGGTGAGGAAGCCATCGCCCAGGTACACGGGCTGGTGAAAGCGCTGTCGGCCAGTGTGAGAGGGTGCCGAGAACCCCAGCAGGAGCGCGCGGGTTTGCCAGCCTGATGGGAAGCACCATCACACCACAGAGCGGGCCATGGCCCGCTCTGTTTTTATAGCGTTATGAAGGCTTGAGGAGAGAAAGTCAGACGGGGAATCCGTGATGGCTGCCGTCGGGTAGCTCAATATCCACTCGGACACGGCCTCCCAGCGCCTCGACGTAGCGTTTTAGAGAGCTAAGGCGCATGTCCTGGCCTACTTTCTCAAGGCCTGCAATCGTGGGTTGTGTAACCCCCATGGCACCGGCGAGGTCTGCCTGGGTTTTTTCTGCCAGCTGGCGAATTTCGGCAAGCCTAATGTCCAGCAACATATCACCTGCTTTCGCCTTGGCCGCTGCTACTACTTCCGGTTTTTCCTGCGCCAGCAAGTCTTCTAATTTTCTTGCCATGATGCTCACCTCACTTCAGCGTTTCCAGATGCGCCGCATATTCACGGTCCGCTACTGGTATCATTTCGTCGTAAAACCGCTTGTCATTCCCGCCTTTGTCACCAGCACATAAAATGATGCCTGCGCGAGTAGGGTCAAAAGCAAAAAAAGCTCTGAGGGGGCGACCACGGCTCTGAATCCGTAACTCTTTCATGTTGGTAAATTGCGAGCCTTTGACCGTATCCGCATGAGGGCGAGATAGCATGGGGCCTCGTTCCTGAAGTAGTAGAACCGAGGCCAGTACATTCTCACGGTCAGCATCGTCGAGTGAGAAAAACCACTCTTCAAAAATTGCCGTTTGTTCTATCGCCCACATAGCCCCTCCCTGGTATAGCTTTTAATCTATATAGGCAATGGCCTATTTTCAAGGGGCTCATCTAAAAAATAGGGTACGAAACGGTGGGTACGGAAGCTCCATTCTTCACTTGTCGGTGTCTTTAGAAAACAGGCATCATCCACGTTTGAGGGTGGCGGGATAACGTCACGTGTATTCAAACAGAGGAAGACCATGGGCAAGTTCTTTTCGTTGCTGGTGCTGCTGGGGTTGGGCTATGCAGGTATCTATTTCTATTACGGCGTGGTGATCGAGCGGGAGGTCGAGCAGCAGCTGGCATCCCGTGGCCTGACCTCGGTCAGCGTGGATAACGTCGAGTATGGCCTGCTGGCGCCGGTCAGCAACAGCGCCAATATCGCCGTCACCGTGGGGTATCGTGGTTCCCAGGCGGCGGTCAACGTGCGCGTGCAAGGCCACCCGCTGTGGTCTGATGAGGTGACGGTACAGCTGGACGGCCTGCAAGCCCTGCGTTTGGGGATCAGCTTCGGGCAGTAACCACGAGCCAAACGTGTTCATGGCCAATCGATACCGCTACGGCTACCAGTAGCCCCGCCATGACCCAGTTGAACCCTTTGATTAGCATGGGCTGCCTGACACGCTGGCCAAGCAGGCTGCCTATCACCACATAGCTGCCGGGGGCGCCTGCCGCCAGTGCGGCCAGCCCCAGTGCCCAGATAAACAGGCTCATGCCCTGAATACCCTCGGCAGGAAACTGCAGCGTCGCGATGGGCAGCGTCGCGACCATGGCTTTGGGGTTGAGTAACTGCATCATCAGGCCATCACGAAAACTGAGCATGCGTGGTGCCGGGGCGTGGGTATCCAGGGGGGCATTGGCGCGGGCCACCTTGTAGGCCAGATACAGGATATAAGCGCAGCCGAGCGCGCTGAGCAGCACCAGGGAGTCTTGAGATATCCAGGCGGCTCCCGCCCACCCCAACACCAGCAAGTACAGCAGCATGGCCAGCCCCACGCCCAGGCAAAACCCCAGCGAGGTTTTGCCCTGCCCGTTGATACCGACATTCAACCCCAACAGATTCACAGGCCCAGGCGTGTACATGACGCCCAGGGCATAGGCGACGATTGCTAACATGAGAAAACCTCTAGGTGGACGTGATGCTTAACGCGTGATGTCGCGTTGGTACTGGAAAGGGGTCATGCCATAGATGCGTTTGAAACGGCGGTTGAAGTGGCTCAAATCCGCAAAGCCGAAACGCAGCGCTATCTCGGTGAGTGGCGCGCCCTGGTCGAGCGCGGAGCGGGCGGCGTTCACGCGGCAATTGATCACGTATTGATGAGGGGTCATGCCGAACTGTTGGCGAAATAGCCTCAAAAAGTGGTACTTCGACAAATGCGCGGCCTGGCTGATGTCGTCCAGCGAGATATCTGCCTCAAGATGCTCATGAATATACGTTTTGGCGTGGCCCAACAGCGTGTCTGGGCGGCTGGTGCGTTGGCCAGTCACCATGTGCCCGCCAAGCTGAACCATGCGCTCGATCACGCGATACAGTGCGTTTTCCTGGTCGATGCAGCTGCCCGCTTGATGCGTGGTCAGGCGTGCGACTTCCTGTATCGCCTGGCGCAGCAGCGGGTCGTGAATCAGCGTACTCCGGGAGCGAAACGGTGACGTTTGTGGGCGGCCAAGCAGCTCCTCGAACAGCGGCAACGCTTGGTTGGGATGCACGTATACCATCACGTAGCCCAAAGCCTGCTCACCGCCAGCGTGGCCGTCGTGAACCTCTTCAGGGTTGAACAGAATCACGTTGCCCGGTGGGCTACGATGAAACTGCCCGCCGCTGAAGAAATCCTGTCGCCCCGCCAGCGTCACCCCAAAGGCGTACTCCTCGTGGGCATGACGGTCATAGCTAAAATCCTCGATGGCCGCTTTCAAGACGGTCAGTGACGGCACATGATGATTTTTGAAAAACTCGAACTGGCTGCTGCCCATGCCAACCTCCTTGATCGCATTCGGCCCATGGCGGGCTTACCCTGACCCGTTTCAGGATATGACGCGGGCGCCAGCGTGGCTTGTACATAATTGCTCAACGGCGGTGTCAGTGTATATTCACTAGACGGTACACAGTGGGCGGCATTCGCAAAACGCTGGCAAACGAGGAGGGCGCATGGCAAACCCCAACGTGGTGGTGATTACCGGCGGGAGTCGAGGCATTGGTGCCGAGACGGCCCGGTTGTTCGCCCGGCATGGCTACGATGTCTGCCTCAACTATGTCGAAAACGACGCAGCCGCCGAGCGTGTGCGCAGTGACATCCTCGCTCTGGGCGTGCGCTGCCTGGCCGTGAAGGCGGATGTCTCGAAAGCCGATGAGGTGGCGAACCTGTTTCGCCAGGTCGATCAGGAACTCGGCACGTTGACGGTGCTGGTCAACAACGCCGCCATTCTCAACACCCAGGCGCGGCTGGTGGATATCTCGCCGGAGCGTTTTGGCAACGTGCTGCACAAGAACGTCATGAGCTGCTTTCTCTGCTGCAAGGAGGCCGTGCAGCGCATGTCTACCCGCCAGGGCGGCGCGGGCGGCAGTATCGTCAATGTTTCCTCCATGGCCGCCAAGAGCGGCTCGCCCAACGAGTACGTGGATTACGCCGCCTCGAAAGGGGCCGTGGATACCTTGACTCGGGGGTTGGAGCTGGAAGTCGCGGCCGAAGGCATCCGCGTGAATGCAGTGCGCCCCGGCCTCATCTACACCGAGATGCACGCACTCGGCGGCGAGCCTGCCCGCGTAGACCGGTTGAAGTCTCGCATCCCCCTGCAACGGGGTGGCCAGCCTTCCGAAGTGGCAGAAGCCATTGTCTGGCTGGCCAGTGACAAGTCATCCTTTGCCACCGGCACTTTACTGGATCTGGCGGGCGGCCTGTAACGCCCTGACCAGCCCCCCCTTGGCTGCCCAGGCAGCGCCCAAAAAAGGACACCCCATGTTTACCGGCCTGAGTGCGTTTCCGCTGACCCCCATGAACGAGCAGGGCATCAACGAGCAGGAGTTCATCCAGCTAGTGGCCCGGCTGGCCCACGCGAAGGTGGATTCCATCGGCGT
>NZ_LFGT01000002.1:71833-79639 GCF_002078115.1 Halomonas sp. BC2
GATTCCATCGGCGTGCTGGGCTCTACCGGCAGCTACGCCTACTTGAGCGTGGAGGAGCGGGCCCGAGTGGCCAGGCTGAGCGTGGAAAACGCCGCTGAGGTGCCGGTGGTGGTGGGCATTGGCGCGCTGCGCACTCGGGATGTACTGGCCAACGCCGAACATGCCCAGCAGGCCGGGGCGAGCGGCCTGTTGCTGGCGCCGGTGTCTTACCAGAAGCTCACCGACGACGACGTGTACAACCTGTTCAGTACCGTCAGCCGCGCCATCAGCGTGCCGCTGTGCGTGTACGACAACCCCGGCACCACCCACTTCACCTTCAGCGATGAGCTGCACGGGCGCATTGCCGCGCTGCCCCAGGTGCGCTCCATCAAGATTCCACCGGTGCCCAACGATCTGCACGACGCCAGTGCTCGGGTGGCGCGGCTGCGGGCGCTGATTCCCGAGGACGTGACCATCGGCATCAGCGGCGACCCTGCCGCCGCCACGGGCCTGCTGGCCGGCTGCGAGGCATGGTATTCGGTATTCGGTGGGCTCTATCCGGAACACGCGCTGGCGCTGACCCGCGCCGCTCAAGCGGGAGATGCCGAACAGACCCTGGCCCACTCCAACGCGCTGGCAGCGCTATGGGCGCTTTACCATGAACATGGCGGCAGCCTGCGGGTGGCCGCGACCATGGCCGAACTCACTGGCCGCGTGAGCGCACCCTGCCTGCCCCAGCCACTGAATACCCTGCAAGGGCAGGCACGCCAGCAGGTGAAGGCGGTGATCGAGGCGCTGGGGCTACGCTAAACCATACGGCTCACGCAGCGTATCGTTGACCTACAGCCCCTGTGCGCCGCGGCGCAACCAGTCGTGGACGAACACCAGCTTGCGTAGCGTGACCTCGGAAAGCACAAACGGGTAAAGATCCGACAGCCCCATGGAACGGTTCACATGGTTTACGCCCGCCACCAAGGATGCCGCAATATGAATCAGCCGCTCAGAATCAGGTTCGGCGTAGGCATCCCAGTTGTGGTCATCCGGTAGAACGGGCGAGGATATGCCCGACGACACAAAGCTGTCGGTGATATCCGTCAAGTGCAGCAGGTGCGAAGTCGTTTCCGCCCAATCCTCATGGGGGTGGGAAGAGGCGTAGGTGGAGAGAAAACGCGTTTGCCAATCCGCAGGTGGGCCATTCTGGTAGTGGCGCTGCAAGGCTGCCGGGTAATCCTCACGCTCATCGCCAAACGCCTCGCGGAATGCTTCTAGAAAATCTTCCCGCAGGCTAAGCCGCCACCACAGCATATGGGCTATTTCATGGCGCATATGGCCAATCATGGTGCGGTAGGGCTCATCCAGTGCCTCTTTGCGGGTGGTGCGCAGCACGGCATCCGCTTCGGCCACGCTAATCGTCACTACGCCGCCCACGTGCCCCATGGGCACTGGGGTATCGCCTTCGGCCAGCAGATGAAACACCGGAGGGGCGCCGGGGTCTTCCGGGCGAAACCAGTGCCAGCGGCCCAGGTTATCGATCACCCAGCGTTTGGCCGCCTCGGTTTGTGCCCAGTGGGGGATCGCATCGGTGATGGAAGGATCGGGAGCCAGCGCCGTCATGGCACAGGCGCGGCAGAACTCTCCCTGCCTGGGGGCTATCCAGTTGCAGCCGATGACGTCGCGGTTGGCACAGAAGGGCGTCAAGGAAATAAACGCCCGCGCCTGGGGGTCGTAGGCCACCGGCACGCCATCCGCCGTGACCAGATTATCAAACCAGAGTGAACCGGCTCCGACCGGGTTGGCAAAAACACGCATAGGTCGGCTATCTCAAGAGAAACGAGGCTTCAGTCTAGGTGCGTCGCCCTGAGTACGCCAACGGGGATATCGACGGTGCTATTTTCCATCAACGTCATATTGTCCGGCAGGCGTGCCGAGAATTGCCGCCGCCTCTGGAGCGCTCATGCCTACTCCGCGTTCTCCATTCTCCGCTTTGCCAGGCTGAGCGCGCTTGGCATTCGCCAAAGGTTCGCAGGCTCAGTATCATAAGCGGACGACACCAACCCAAAGAAGCCACTGCTCATGTCTTGCCCACCGTGCCCCCGCTGCCAATCCGAATTCGTCTACCAGGACCAACGCCTGTTCATCTGCCCCGAATGCGCCCACGAATGGAGCCCTGAAGAAGCCGCCGCCGAAGAGACCGTGAACGTGGCCGATGCCCACGGCACGCCGCTGGCCGAGGGCGACAAGGTCACGCTGATCAAGGACCTCAAAGTGAAAGGTAGCTCTCTGGTGCTCAAGATCGGCACCAAGGCCGTCATCAAGCGGCTAAAAGAGGGCAAAGACCACCAGCTGGACTGCAAGGTAGACGGCGCAGGCGACATGATAGTGACCGCGCAGTTTGTGAAGAAGGCTTGATGAAGCATTATGTGCTCTAAGCTGTACAGGTTGGCGTGCGGCCGCTAAACTTGTACCGTGAATGGTACAAGTGAGGTGTGTATGAAAATCGTGTCTTTTACAGAAGCGAGGAATGGCTTGAAAGCCGTGCTGGATGGCGTTGTGAATGATGCAGACACCACCGTGATCACGCGCAGGGATGCTGAAGATGCCGTTGTGATGTCACTGGATTATTACAATAGCCTCATGGAAACAGTGCACCTGCTTCGTTCACCTGGTAATGCTGAGCATCTTCACCGTTCAATAGCGCAATATCGTGCTGGCCAGACAAGCGCACGAGCGTTAATGGATGAGTAGCCAACGGCTATTGTGCTGGACAGATGAGGCTTGGAACGACTACGTCTATTGGCAAGGTCAGAATAAGAAAACCCTCAAGCGCATCAACAAGCTGATCAACGATGTAAAGCGCTCTCCCTTTGAGGGAATCGGTAAGCCAGAGCCCTTAAAAGAAAATCTGGCGGGCTTCTGGTCTCGACGCATCGATGACACCAATCGGCTTGTTTACGCCGTCGATCAACATGCCAACACGGTCATTTCATGCCGCTATCACTATTAGCCTGAAACTGACCTTGCCTCTGGGAGTCAGTCCGCCTTGCGGGAGGTGGCTTTAGCCCGCGACCATGTTAGCCGCCAGGCCGCCTTCAGCACCATGGCGCTTGCCCAACTGCCCATCGTAACCCCCTGAATTCTTCAGTCCACCTCACGATGCATTCAACTGAGGCTCATTCACCACCACCGCGTCACGCAACGTTTCAGCAAAGCTTGCCAGGGCGGGTGTCCAGGTTTCTGATTTGGGGGCGACAAAATAGGTATCGATATTGGCGATGGAGGTGGACAGTTCCAGCGTGTGAACCTCGAATCGGTGCTGGTGGGCTTCAACCGTGCCACGGGGGAGCACTGTGTAACCCATCCCGGCAGCAACGCAGCCCAGCATTGCATCCAGCGAACCGAGCTCGAAGATCCTGCCCGCATTAACACCCTGGGCGGCCAGCAAAAGCTCAATACGCTGGCGGTAGCTGCACCCCTGGCGAAACGCCAGGAAAGCAGACGTAAGCAGCGCTTGTGAAGAGGGCATCTGCGTCATCGGCGTAGAGCCGACTAAGACAAGCTGCTCGCTAAACGCTTTGAGCGAGTGGTAGTGGCCATGCTCGAGCCTCCCGGCCACGAAGATACAGTCCACCTGCCCATTAAGCAACAGCTCGACCAGCTCAGCCGTCGGCCCGGTTTTGATCTGGATATCAACGTCAGGCTGCGCTGCGTGATAAGCCGCCAGTATCGGCGGAAGGCGTAGCGCCGTCGTGGTCTCCATGGCACCTATGCGCAGCCGCCCACATGCCTTCACCTGGCCTTTAAACAGCGACACGGCTTCATCGTGGGCCGTTATCATGCGCTCAGCGTACTCCACCAGTGCCCACCCGGCACTGGTAGGACGAACTCGCCCCGCACGGTGAATCAGCTTTACGCTAAGCTCCTCCTCAAGCTTCTTAATGTGGGTAGTCACATTGGATTGAACCGTGTGTAGCCGTTTGGCCGCCGCCCCAAAGCTGCCGGTTTCGGCCACGGCCACCAGTAGCCGTAGCGATTTAAGTTGCACGTGCCATCTCCCAGTCAGGTTATCTACAAAAAAGATAGTATCGATCAAAACTAATCGTTTCCAGGAATGGCTACGCACGCGTAGCCTAAGAGGGTAACTACCTGCTGCTGACCTACCTGAGGTGGATCCAAAGGGAACTGGCTTGATGAAGCGAACACTCACTACCGACGATCTGCCCGCGTTAATGACCGGCATCATGGCGACCCTGGCGGGGATAGGTATTGCTCGCTTTGCCTATACGCCGCTATTGCCTGCGATCATTCAGCAAGGGTGGTTTACCGCAAGCCAGGGCGCTTACCTGGGGGCGGCCAACCTGTTGGGGTATTTTACCGGCGCGCTTGCCGCCCACTCACTGAGCGAGCGTTTTGCGCCGCGCTGGGTGTTGGCGGCAAGCTTTGCGGGTATCGGGCTCAGCTTCCTGCTTTGCGCCGGGGCGGGTGGTTTTCACTGGTTCTTCTTCTGGCGGCTGGTCTCGGGGGTGGGCGGGGGGATCTTGATGGTCGTGGGCCCCTCGCTGGCGCTGGCGGCCACGCCCCCGGAAAGGCGAACCCGTGTCGGTGCCCTGGTGTTTACCGGTATCGGGTTTGGGGCGCTGCTTTCCGCCCTCGTGGTGCCGTCACTGCTCGGGGTAAGCCTCTCGCTCACCTGGGGTGCGCTGGGGCTGCTCTGTTTGGTGGCAGGCCTGTCGTGCGACCGCGGCGTCACGCGCTTGCCCCCACGCCCAGTGGCAAGCCAGGCGGCAAGCCCGGTGGGTCATAGCCCCGTTGGGTATGCGGGGGTAAAGTGGGTGGTGGTGCTGGTCATCGGCGCTTACGCGCTGGATGCGGTGGGGTTCGTGCCCCACACCGTGTTCTGGGTGGACTACCTCGCCAGGGAGCATGCCCTGGGCCATCAAGCCGCTTCCCTGCAATGGGGAATCTTCGGGCTGGGTGCCCTGTGCGGGCCGTTCATGGTGGGGGCGCTGGCCCAGCGCGTAGGGTGGCAAGGGGGCTTGATGATCGCCTTTACGGCCAAGGCCGCTGCCGTCATGCTCCCGGTGTTCTCGCTTGCCCTGCTTAGCCAGTCGGTTTCCTCGTTCATGGTGGGGGCAATGATTCCCGGCATCGTAGCCCTCACCTCTGGCCGCCTGGCCGAGCTGGTCGGGCCCACCGCCCACAAGCAGCTCTGGGGGCGAGCCACGGCCGCTTTCGCCGCCGCCCAGGCAGGGGCAGGCTATGCCATGTCGGCGCTGTATGGCATGTGGGGCAGCTATACGCCGCTCTTCACCATCAGCGGCATGGCGCTTGCCCTTGGCTTGTTGCTCGTACTGCTTAGCCGAGGCGTTCAGCAGCGCCGCACACATCCTTCTGCCCAATAACCTAACAAGCACTATTCAGACAAAGGGAGGCAACCATGGAACTCTACCTGAACGCAACATCCCCCTATGCGCGGCTGGTGCGCATCGTGTTACTGGAAAAAGGCCTGATGGACGCCGTGACGCTCAAGTGGTGCGACCCCTGGGCCGACGACGGCGACCTTCTAAAGGCCAACCCCGCCGGGCGCATCCCCGCACTGGTGACGGAGGAGGGCACCACGCTCAGCGAATCCATGCTGATAGCCATGTACCTGGACAGCCTGGACAACGTAAAGCCCACCCCGCCCGTACTGCCCACCAACTCGTTGAGCGACGTACTGCACTTGGCAGGCCTGGGCCAAAACCTCATGGATGCCGCATTCACCACCGTGATTGCCCGCAAGCACTATGGCCCCGAGATCGACCAAAGCGAGCTGGGCCAACGCCGGGCAAGGGCCATGCAGCGGCTGTTGAAGCAACTGAATAGCGAGCTGAGCGGCAACCCCACCGCCGCATCGATCCACCTGGGCGACATCGCCATCGCCGTCGCGCTGGAATACCTCGACTTCCGGCTGCCAGAAATACGCTGGAAAGAAGCGCATCCCCAGCTTGCCGCGTGGCATGCGGCTGTAACAGCGCGAACAAGCTTCCAGCAAACCGCCTTCACCTAGCCCCCCGTGGGAGGCCGCTTCAGCCCGCGACCACCTCCCCCATAGGTGAACCCGCCCTGTGGGAGGTGGCTTCAGCCCGCGACCATTCCAGCACCCAGCCAGCCAAGGGAAATTTTTCGTTGCGGCTCCGCCAAAAGCTGATTCAACTAGAACCAATGGTTTTAACCTCCAACCCCACTAACCCTAACCACCTCCCTCACCACCGCCTCATTCAACACCCCGCGCTTGGCTTCCACCACCGTGAGCCATTCGCGGGCACGGGTGATGCCGGTGTACACCAGCTCGCGGGTCAGGATGGGGTTCAGCGTGGGCGGCAACAGCAGGGCGGTGTGCAAGAACTCCGAGCCCTGGGATTTGTGCACCGTCATCGCAAACACGGTTTCCACCGCGTGCAGGCGGGAAGGCAGCACCCAGCGGATGGGTTTGTCGGTGTCGCTGGCAGCACTTGATGAAGGAAAGGCCACTCTTAATAGCTTCTGCTGCGGGTTGCGCGGGTCGGGTACGGCCAGGGTGATGCCGATATCGCCATTCATCAATTTCAGGCCGTAGTCGTTTTGGGTCACCAGTACCGGGCGGCCCTCAAACCAGCCTTTCTCCAAGGTGTAGTCACTGCCGAACAACAGCTTTTCGCGACGCAATGTGCTGGCGATGCGCTGGTTCAAGCCTTCAACCCCCCAAGGCCCTTTGCGCAGCGCGCACAGCAGTTGGAAATGGCTGTAGGCGCTGAGTACCTCGCTGGCCCAGGCGTTGTAGGCGGCGGGGCTCTCCTCGAAGGATTCCCCCCGTGGGCGCTGTGCTTGCAGCACCTTGAGGTAGTGGCGGTAGCCGGTGGGCGGGGCGATGGGCTGGCCCTGGTGGTCGGTGCGGCCTTCGCCGTTACCCGCAAAGCCGCTGGGGCTGCCGTGAATCACCAGTTTGTCCAGCGCGGCGTCGTCACTCATCACCAAATGGTGAATATCCGGGTAGCCCTGGCGCAGCACGGCGGTGACGGCCTGCTGCTTTTCCCGTTCGCTTTGCGCATGGCCCGGTTGGTTGATGGCCTTGGCGAGCTGGCCGATGCCGCTGTGTTCATTGAAGCGGTGGCTGACCCGCAGCATGGTAATGGCCTGGTCCAGCGGCTGGCCTGCGGGGTCGATGAAGTCCGCTGGCAGCGGTTGCCCGGTGGCCTGGGCCAGCCATTCGGCGGTGGCCGGGGTGTAGTGGGCGGCTTCCGCGCGGCGGCACAGGTCGCCGAGTACCGAACCGGCCTCTACCGAGGCGAGCTGGTCTTTGTCCCCCAGCAGTATGCACTGGGCATGGGCGGGCAGGGCGCTGAGGGTGGCGGCCATCATTTCGATATCCACCATCGAGGCTTCGTCGATCACCAGTACGTCCAGCGCCAGCGGGTTGGCGGTGCTGTGGCGGAAGTGGCGGGTGTCGGGGCGTGCGCCGAGTAGTCTATGCAGAGTGGTGACTTCTGTGGGGATGGTGGCTGATAGTTGTTCTGTGTGTGACAGCTGTTCTGTGGCTGAATCGTCGCGAGCTGAAGCTCCCTCCCACAAGGCTCCCTCCCACAAGGCTCCCTCCCACAAAGTCTTCTCTAACACAGTTTCCTCACTCAAAGCTCCCTCCCACAAAGTCCTCTCCAACACAGTTTCCTCACTCGAAGCTTCTGTCTGCTCGGTTCCTTTCAGCAACATGGTGAGGTCGGTGAAGGGGAGTTTGGCGACTTGCCCGGCGATGGATTCGTTCAAGCGGGCGGCGGCTTTGCCGGTGGGGGCGGCCAGGCGGATGCGTAGCGG
>NZ_LFGT01000002.1:80067-82719 GCF_002078115.1 Halomonas sp. BC2
GGGTGCTGTGCCAGTTGCAGGGTTTGCAGCAGGGCGAGCAGGCGCACCACGGTGGTGGTTTTGCCGGTGCCGGGGCCGCCGGTAATGATGCCGAAGCGGCTGCGGGCGGCCAGAGCGCAGGCGGTCTTTTGCCAGTCCAGGGCGTTGCTTGGCTTGAACAGAATGCTCAGGGCTTGGGGGAGTAACCCAGGGTGACTGGCGTCACCCATCGCCCAATGAATTGGCCTCCCACTTTGGCTTTCTGAGCCTGTGCTTGCTGTGTGGCTAGTGGTTGGCTTGGCTGTCAGAGGAACTGGCCTCCCACCTTGGTTTTCTGAGCCTGTGCTTGCTGTGTGGCTAGTGGTTGGCTCGGTTGCCAGATGAATTGGCCTCCCACTTGTGCTTTCTGCGCCTGTGCCTTCCAGACGGGCGGCGATGTGTTGGTGGAGGCTTTGTTCGTACTGCCAGTAGCGGCGCAGGTAGAGCCGGGTGCTGGGCGTGGCGCTGGCTGAGTGAGTGGTTACTACCACCAGCGGCGTGTTGCCGGGGCCTTCGCTGGTGAGCAGCGGGTGGTGCAGGGCGGCTTGCCATTCGCTGAGCGTGAGCGTGGCCAGCACGTCGCTGGGCAGCGGCGGCGGGTCGGTGAGGTCGTCGCCTTCGGGCGGTAGCGAAAGGGCGAAATCCGGCGCGTTGAGCGTGGCGTTGATATCCAGGCACACGTGGCCCCGGCCTAGCTGGTGGCTGGCCAGCGCTGCCGCCAGTAGCAGCAGCGTGGGGGCATCCGGTGCTTCGCTGGCGAGAAAACGCACCAAGGCGCGGTCCAGGTCCCGCAGCCAGCCGCGTGCTACCCAGCGTTCGCATAGGGCCAGCAGTTCCGGGGTGCTGCTCAGTGCAGGGTGAGCGCTGGCGGTGGGCGCATCGCCGAACATGTCGAAGGTGTGGGTGTCGTGCTGGCGGCTCATGCCGTGGCCTCCTGCTGGGTGGCGTGGGGCTCGCCTGCAAACAGGCTGTCCAGGGCTTCGATGAGTTCAACCGGGGCGGGCTCGCCCACCACGCCACGCCCAGGGCTGCGGCTGCCGCGCAGGAATACCGTCATCGAACCGCCCAAGTGCTGGTGCGGGTCGTAATCTGGCAGGCGCGCTTTTAACAGCCGGTGCATGGCGAGCAGGTAGAGTGCGGCCTGCAGGTCGTAGCGTTTGGCGAGCAGCGCGTGGCGCAGGGCCTCGGGTTCGTAGGCGCTGTCGTTGGGGCCCAGGTAGTTCGATTTCCAGTCCAGCACGTAGAAACGCCCTTGATGCTCGAAGGCCAGGTCGATGAAGCCTTTCAGCATGCCGTTGAGGGTGTCGGCATCCAGCGCGGGGCGTTCGATGCCTGGCAGTAAGTGCTTGCTCACCAGCGCATCGATGGCCTGGGTGTTCACCCGCTTGGCGGCAAACCAGAACTCCAGCTCTACCTGGTAGCTTTCCAGCTCATTCAGTGCCACGCTTTGCGGGGTGGGCGCGGCCAGCGGCAGCGGCGTGGTGAGTAGGGCGCTTAGCCAGCCCGCCAGCGGCTCTTGCCATGCCTGCCAGCCGCATAGCTGTACCCGCCGCCACAGCATGTCGTTGAGCGCTTCTCTATCATTTGCGGCAGCATCGAAACCTTGCTTGCCTGCCCACTCCAGCAGCCCGTGCAGGAAGGTGCCGGGGCCGGGGCCACGGGGGAATTTGTGCAGGTGATACGCTTCCGGTTGGGATCGTTCTTGAGATAGTTCTTGAGATAGTTCTTGAGGTTCATCCAGCACTTCGAAGGCGGTGGCTTCCTGGGCGGTGGTGGGCTCCAGCGGTGGCAGCACCGGGGCGGTAAGCGTGCCGGAAAGCCGCAGCGCGGAGTAGCTGGCAATCCACCAGTGCTCTTTGGCCGGGCGCGTGGGCGTGCGGGCGTGGCCCAGGGCGCTGCTTTCCGCCACGGGCGTCACGCGATCAGCGGTGGGCTCGGGCGGCATGCCGAGGTGGATGTCGCTGCCTTCCACCAGGGCATCGAGCGCTTTGGGGAGCGCATCGGGGGAAAGGGTGCTGCCACCGGTCAACAGGTAGCCCAGCGCGCTGTTTTCCAAGCCTTTTAGCGGGGCCAGCCCCAGCCAAGTGGCGTGGCGGGCGCGGGTGAGCGCCACGTAGAGTTTGCGCAGGTCTTCCCCCAGCCGTTCGCGGTCGGCGGTGGCGAGTATCGTGTCATCGGCGTCCAGGCTGAGCTGCAGGTTGCCCTCGCTGTCGTGCCAGCGCAGCGGTACGTCGTCGGCTTTCACCGGCCGGTGGTTGGCGATGAAGGGCAGGAACACCAGCGGGTACTCCAACCCTTTGGATTTGTGGATGGTGACCACCTTGACCAGATCCGCGTCGCTCTCCAGGCGCAGCTTGTGGCTGTCGCCGTGGCTTTCCGGGTCGGCAATGGCATCAAAAAGAAAGCGAATCAGCGCGTGTTCGCCGTCCAGCTCGGCGCTGGCCTGTTGCAGCAGTTCGCCCAGGTGCAGCAGGTCGGTGAGCAAGCGCTCACCCTCTTCGAACTCTGCCAGCAGCCGGGCGGGAATCTCGAAATCCACCATGATGCGGCGCACCAGCGGCAGCACGCCCTGGCGCTGCCACAGGCGGTGGTAGTGGCTGAACTGCTCGACCCGCGCTTCCCAGGCCAGCTCGT
>NZ_LFGT01000002.1:83827-90475 GCF_002078115.1 Halomonas sp. BC2
GGGGTGAGCGCAGGGCGTTCCTGGTCGCTGTCGCTCCACTCCCGCAGTGCGCCTAGCCAGTTGACGCGGCTTTTGGCGTTGAAGCTTTGGCCTTTGAAGGCTTTGCGCTGGGCGGCGTCTTCCAGCGCGGGCACCAGGTCGTCCAACCATTCGGGCCAAGGGGCTTTTAGCGTGCTGAGCAGGGCGCTGCGCTCGGCGGCGGCTGTGCTCAGCGTGTGGGTTGGCTCGGGGCGTAGCGCGCCCAGTGCGTCGCTTTCGTGGAGCAGCTTGCGCACGTCCTGATGCAGGTGGTCGGGGGATTTCCAGTAGCCGGTGATGCTGCCCAGCGCTTCGGCGTCCAGCGGGTAGTAGAAGGTGCGCCAGTAATCGCGCACCACTTCTTGCTCCAGTTCATGCTGGTCGTTTTCCAGGTTGAGCGAGAACAGGCTGCCGCTATCGAAGGCGTGTTCCCGCAGCATGCGGTAGCACCAACTGTGGATGGTGGAAACCGCGGCTTCGTCCATCCACTCGGCGGCCAGCTCCAGGCGGCGAGCGCAGGCGGGCCAGGTGGCCTCGGGGTACTGGCTGCGCAGCGCCAGAAGAAGAGAGTCTTCACCCTGATCACGAAATACGGCAGCCGCCTCCACCAGCCGATGACGAATACGTTCGCGCAGTTCCTGGGTGGCGGCGTTGGTGAACGTGACCACCAGAATTTCCGGCGGGGTGAGCGGGCGCACGAAGGCGGTGTCGTCCTCGCCGTGCTGCCCGCCCAGCACCAGGCGCACGTAAAGCAGCGCGATGGTGAAGGTTTTCCCCGTGCCCGCGCTGGCTTCGATCAAACGGCTGCCGTGAAGCGGCAGCGTCAGCGGGTTCAGCGGGGCGGGCTGGCTCATTCTTCTTCTCCGAACATCACGGCAGGCGGAAAGCAAAGCGCCTTGGGTGGGTGACCCAAGGCACCGGCACTATATCGCGTCGCCGGGTGCTGGGCAAAAGAGCAAAGCAGCGTTAGAGGCTGGTTTGAAAGACGCTATCGAACTCGCTGGAGAAGTCTTGGGTGGCTGGAAAAATCCCTAATTGTTCAGCGCTCCATGTCACGAGTCTTTTTGACGTCATGAGAAGAACGTCAGAAAGTTCGTTCAACAGGTTAAAGTGCTCTGCTATTTGTGCGTAGTGCGTCGAGTAATCATGAGCGGCAATATTGCGAATGGCACGACAACGCTGCCAGTCGCTGGTGGCGTCCACGACGCCTTGTTTTTCAAACAGCGAAAGGACTTTGAGAAAGCTGTCAGTCGATTCACCTGCCAACAGAGCGCTGTGCCTCATGGCAGACGCAATGGAGTCCTGGAGTTTGGCAAAGCGCTCATTGATAGCGGCCAGGGTTTCAAAAAGGTCGACGTCTTTTTATGGTCGGCTAACCAATCACCGTCCAAAGGCCATGTGACTTTTTTGCGTGACTGGTGAAGAAACCAAGCGCAACGCTGGATGGCTTCAAGCAGCTGCGACAGATAACGTTGCTGTTCGCTAAGGACATCCTGGCTCATGCCGCCTCCTCGAGCGTTATTGGGCGTGACTGTGCGAGCGCCATGGCTTGAAACGGGGTGGGTTCCGCTGTTTTAACGTAGGTCACGAGATCGAACGGTAGCTGGAGGCGCTGTTCAAGCGCCATTTTGAGTTCAGCGCAGGCAAGTAGCGAAATAGCGGTGGGTGAGATAAGCAGTAAATCGACATCGCCGCCTCGCTTACCATCGTCTAGTCGCGAGCCGAATACATGCACGGCCACCGAAGGCCCAGCAAACTCACGGACGGCTGCCAGAATAAGCTCACGCTGTGATTGAGAAAGACGCATGGGGTCTGCTCCTCGCTGAACGCTAATGTTTTAAAGGTTAGCACTCTATTGCCGATGGCGGATAGTCGCTCAACTGCCCGCAAGTTAGGGCAAAAGAGGGCAGGGTGTGAGGTATCGCTGCCAACTGCTCCGGTGCGCTTACCCCTGACATCGTGGCGCGCATTCGCGCCTGCTGCTTGAATCAGCCGCATGCTAAACTGCTCGTGGTATCGCACTTTGTGTTCTGGAGGCCGCCGTGCAGGATGCCCATCGCCGTAAGCTCCCCATCGGGATTCAGACGTTCTCGGATATCCGCGAGGGCGACTATTATTACGTGGATAAAACGCCGCATATCGAGCGCCTGGTCAACCAGAACAAATACTACTTTCTCTCGCGGCCGCGCCGCTTCGGCAAAAGCCTGTTGCTGGATACGCTGCGCTGCCTGTTCGAGGGCCGCCAGGCGCTGTTCGAGGGGCTCCATATTCACGACAGGTGGGACTGGCAACAGCGTTACCCGGTCATTCGTATCAGCTTTGCTAATGGTGTTACTCAAGACCGTGGTGAGCTGGATCGTCGGATCCATTATCAGCTCGCTAAAAATAGCGAAAGATTAGGCCTCCCAGCGATAAGCTATGCAGACATTCCAGACGCCTTTGCTGAGCTTATCGATGTAGCTCACCGCGAATACGGCCAACCCGTGGTGATTCTGATCGATGAATACGATAAGCCGATTCTGGATAACATTCTGCAACCTGAGCGCGCTCGGGAGCTGCGCGAAGGGCTGAAGAACCTCTACAGCGTGCTGAAAGATGCCGACCCTCATTTGCACTTCGTGCTGCTCACCGGGGTTTCCAAGTTCAGTAAGGTGAGCTTGTTTTCGGGGTTGAACAACCTCAACGATATCACCCTTGACGACCCTTTCAGCACGCTTTGCGGCTATACCGACGAAGACATCGATACGGTGTTCGCACCGGAATTACCCGGTTTGGATCGTGAGGCCATTCGTCAGTGGTACAACGGCTACCGCTGGGGTGGGCGTGAGGTGGTGTCTGTCTACAACCCGTTTGATGTGCTGCTGCTGTTTCAAAAGCGCGAGTTCGCGCCGTACTGGTTCGAGTCTGCCACGCCGACGTTTCTGGTCGATATTCTCAAGCAGCGGGGGGTATTTACGCCCTCATTGGATCACTGGGAAACCGAGTATGAACTGCTCAGCCAATTTGATGTGGATCAGATCAGCACCGAAGGCCTGCTGTTTCAAACCGGCTACCTGACCATCCAGCAGGTAGAGGAGCCGCTGCTGGGATACCGGCAGTACACGCTGGGCTTCCCTAACCGTGAGGTGGAAACCAGCCTCAACCACGCCTTGCTGCCGTCGCTGGGGGTTGAAAACGCCCCGCGTGAACGCAGGACGTTGTTCCGCCATTTAAGCCAGCATGACCTGGTTGGGCTGGAAGCGCACCTAAAGGCACTCTATGCCGGGCTGCCCCATGACTGGTACCGCAACAACCCGATTGCTCGCTACGAAGGACATACTGTCTCGAAGGTCTATGCCAGCATCTTCTACAGCCACTTCGCGGCCCTGGGGCTGGATGTAACGGTGGAAGATGCCAGCCACCACGGCAAGGTGGATATGAGCGTGAACTTTGGCGGGCGTATCTACCTGTTCGAGTTCAAAGTGGTGGAGCAGCTGCCGGAAGGTCAGGCGCTGGCGCAAATCAAGCAGAAGGGGTACGCCGACAAGTACCGTGCCTCTGGCAAGCCCATACACCTGATCGGCGTCGAGTTCTCCAGCGCCAAACGCCAGATTGTGGCGTTCGATGTGGAAACGCTCGACGCGGTGTAACCCCTTGCTGGTTTACCCTTTGACGGCCTGATGAAGCGGCGCGTAGAGCGCATCCACCAATGTGGCAAAAGTGTGCCCGTTGGCCTGCTCGAAAAACAGCCGCTCGAAGCGGGGCCACTGGTGGCTTAAATACGCGCTTTGCGCGGCTTCGCCGGTGACCTTGTAACCTCCTTCATAGGCGGCTTCGGCGGCAGCAAAGGCGTCGCTGTCTCGGCTTTTCTCCTGCGCTATTCCGGCGTGCCTTGCTTGGCCAGCCAGGCAAAACCGGCCTGTGGGGCCAGCGGCAGCGGGGTTTGCAGGCCCGCTTGCCAGGCGGCGAGCTGGGCTTCCAGGTGCTGGCGGGCGGTGTCGGCGGCTACGGGTTCCAGCGTTACATGCCCGGCTTTGGAAAGTAGCAGGGTGGTCATCGGGCCGCTGAGGTTGCCTGCCAGGTGGGCGACCCAGGGGCGCAGCAGGTGGCTCCAGCGGTACTGGCCGCGCCCGCTGCCCTGGCTAATCAGGCTGCTGCTGAGCAGCAGCAGGCGGCAGCGCTGGCCTGCCTCATCCTGGCGCAGCTCGCCCAGGGGTTCTTCCAGCGTGAGGCCGTGGGCCTCGAACTGCACCTGTGCGTCTGGTAGCGCGTGCGGCCACGCCGTGAGCGCTTCTTCGTAGGCGTTGAACAACTCTTCCATGGGGTCGGCGAGGGCATCGCGCAT
Source organism: Halomonas sp. BC2 (assembly GCF_002078115.1). Classification (NCBI taxonomy): domain Bacteria; kingdom Pseudomonadati; phylum Pseudomonadota; class Gammaproteobacteria; order Oceanospirillales; family Halomonadaceae; genus Halomonas; species Halomonas sp. BC2. The sequence goes on from NZ_LFGT01000002.1 coordinate 88,170, forward strand.
GCGCTCGCCGAAGGCACCCATGGCCAGTACCCCTTGGCCTTGAAAGCGCTCCAACGCGTCGTGCAGCGCCTCGATACGCGACTGGCCGTGGTCCACCGCGTGGCGCTGGGCGGCAATCAGCTGGTCCTGAAGCTGCCAGTTTTGCAGGCCATCCAGCGCGAAGGGCTCGGCGTCCAGCTCGGCGATTGCCTCTTGCTCGAAATAGACCCCCAGCCGGGTATTGAAGAAGCTGCGCACCGGCTCGCGCAGAAAACCGCCCAACTGCGCCAGCGAGAGGCTGGTTGGGGCGTTTTCCGGCGCGGGTAGCATGCGCTCCACCGCGTGCGGCGTGCGGGGGGCGTGCACTTCCCGCCATTCGTGGGCGTAGGTGAACAGGCGGCCCGCCGGGTGGTTGAAGTAAGCGCGGCTGAACGGCTGCAGCGGGTGTTCGGTGGTGAGGCTTTCCAGCAGCGGCGCGCCGGTGTGCGTTTGCCAGCCAGCCTCCAGGTGGTCGCGCAGTTGGCCCACCAGTACCGAGGGGGGCAGCGGGGAGTTGTCGATCTGGCTGCGGCCCATCCAACTGATGTAGAGCTGGTCCCGGGCGGAGAGCAGCGCTTCGAGAAACAGGTAGCGGTCGTCTTCCCGGCGGGAGCGGTCGCCGGGACGGTAGTCGCTGCCCATCAGGTCGAAATCCAGCGGTGGCTGGGAGCGGGGGTAGTCGCCGTCGTTCATGCCCAGCAGGCACACCCGTTTGAAGGGGATGGCACGCATGGGCATCAGGGTGGCGAAGTTGACCGCCCCGGCCAAAAAGCGCTGGGAAAGGCTGTGTTCATCGATGTGTGCCAGCCAGTGTTCGCGCACCATGGAGAGCGGCAGCGGGTCGTTGAGTTCCGCCTCCTGGCTGCTTTCCAGCATCTGCTGCAAGCCGTTTTCCAGCTTGGTGAGCATGATGCTTTCCTGGGCATCGTCGGTGAGGAAGAAGGTTTCCAGCAGTGCCCGCAGCCGCGCGACCCAGGTGGCGGCATCGGTGGGTTGGCAGAAGGTTTCCCGGGTGGCGTCGAGCTTCTCCAGCAGCGTGGCCAACGGCCCTGCCAGGCCCGCTTCCAAGCCGCCAATATCATCGAACGGCTCGATGCCTTGCCAGGCGTGCCCGTCGCCCACGGTGTAGCCCAGCAGCAGGCGGCGCAGGCCGAAGGCCCAGGTGTTCTGGCTTAGCCCGCCGGGCAGCTCCAGCCGCTGGCGCTGCTGGGCGTTCAGCCCCCAGCGGATGCCCGCGCCTTCCATCCAGCGCTCCAGCACCGGCAGGTCGCGCTCTTCCAGGCCAAAGCGCTGGCGCAGGGCGGGCACTTCCAGCAGGTCGAGCACATCGCTGACCGTCAGGCGCAGCTCTGGCAGCCGCAGCAGTTTTTCCAGCGCGATCATCAGCGGCAGGCGGTGACGGCTGGCCTGGTCCGAGAGCGTGTAGGGTATATGCCGCGGGTCGTCCGTGGGCAGCTGGCCAAATACCGCTTCGATGTGCGGGGCGTAGCGGTCGATGTCCGGCACCATGACGATGATATCGCGCGGACGCAGGGCGGGGTCGGCGCTGAAGGCGGCCAGCAGCTGGTCGTGAAGAATCTCCACTTCCCGCTGGGGGCCGTGGGCAATATGAAACACGATGGAGTCATCGGTGGCGGGCAGCGCTGGCCACTGGCCTTGGGTTTCTGCCACCGGGCGCAGCTCGCGGATATCGTCTTGCAGCTGGCTGAGCAGGCAGTGGCGCTCCTCGCCGCTGAACGGCTCGAACATATCGATGCGCAGCGCCTGCTGCTCGAAAAGCGTTTGGTAGTTGCCCGCGTCGTCGTGCTCATCGAGTAGGCGCAGATAGTCGCGGCCCTGCTTGCCCCAAGCGGCCAGCAGCGGCTGGGCGTGCAGGTGCAGGGCATCATCGGCATCGCCGGTGCCCAGTACGTCCAGCGTGTCGGGCATACCGGTCTTGCGCCGCTGGCGATAGCGCTGGGCGCGCAGCAGGTCTTTGTGTTCGATGATGTCCGCCCAGTAGAACTGGCAGGGGTTGTGCACACACAGCACGATCTGGCAGCAGCGGGAGAGCGCCGCCAGGGCTTCCAGGGTTTGCTGAGGCAGCGACGAAATACCGAAAATGATCAGCCGCCGGGGCAGCCCTGGCGGGCAGGCCTGGCCTTCCAGCTGTTCGGTGGCCTTCAAAAAGCGCTGGTGTACCTGGGCGCGGCTGCTGTTCAGCCCGGCATCGCCTTGGGTGGCGGCCACATCGTCACGCAGGATGCGCCACAGCGCAGGCTGCCAGCACTGGTGCTCTTCCAGCGGGC
>NZ_LFGT01000002.1:90771-99164 GCF_002078115.1 Halomonas sp. BC2
CGCCTCGGGCGGTAATCAGCACATCGTGGCCGTTGGCCCAGGCGTCCAGCCAGTCGGCGCGGTACACCTGGTACTGGTCGAAGAGATCCGCCAGCCGCTCGGCCAGCTGGTAATGCTTGCGCTGGTCGCGGTCGGTTTCCAGAAACTGCGCCAGTGGTTCGAACACCGGCTGCCCGGCCAAGGTAGGCAGCAGACGCAGCAGCCGCCACACCAGGCGCGATTTATCGAACGGCGAGGTTTCCGTCACGGCGTCGGCATCGTGGGAAACGTGGGTGAGCACCCGGCGGTAGGCCTGCCATAAAAACCGCGCGGGCAGCATCACGTCCAGCGCCGCTGCAATACCCGCGCCGCCGTTCTTCGGGTCTTCCGCCAGGGCCAGCTTCAGCCACTGCCCAATGCCGTTGCTCTGCACCAGAATGGTTTCGTTCTCCAGCGGCCCCAGCGGGTGTCGCCGCATCCACTCCACCGCCAGCCCCCGTAAATCCTCCAGGCGATTGGCGTGTACCACCATGAAGCCGGGGGTGAGCGAAGTGGGGGAGAGCAGGGCATTGGCAGGCATACGGCGGCGTTCCTTCACGGCAATCGGCGTCACGGGGATGCGGTCACGCTATGGTGCCATAAGATGGAGGTTGTCGTGTGTCTCTGGAGTAGGAACTTTTACACATCCTGAGTTATCATAAAAGATAACTTGATCGGAGCTGTGCTATGGAGTGGCAGGTTGAGTTTTACCCAGGCGTAGAGCAAGAAATTTTAAGCATGCCACCCAAAATACAGGCCAGAATGCTTCGGTTGCTGGAGATGGTAGAGCAGCATGGTGCTCACTTAGGGCCTCCTCACACGGAGTCCATGGGTGACGGCCTGTTTGAGATTCGAGCAAAGGCACAAGAGGGGATTGGCCGTTCCTTGTTCTGTTACGTGCATGGGAAACACATCGTCGTGCTGCACGCATTCGTCAAGAAAAGCCAGAAAACGCCGCGTCAGGCGTTAACATTAGCGCGGTCAAGACAGCGCGAGGTGCAGTCATGATGAACTTAAAGGCACTAAAAGAGCAGGCGCTTCAGAACCCTGAGGTGAAGGCGGAATATGAACGTCTGGCACCGGAGTTTGCATTGGCCTCCACGCTTATTTCAATGCGCCAGCGTGCCGGGCTGACTCAGGAAGAGCTTGCCAAACGTCTGGAGACGCAGAAAAGTAACATTAGCCGCCTGGAGCGAGGAAGCAGTAACCCCGGTTGGAAAACGTTGCAGCGCTATGCAGATGCCTGCGGCTTCGAGCTGACGGTACATGTGGAACCACAAAAACACCCCTCCCACTAAACAACCAATCGCTCCCATGACGGCGGCCTTTCGTGCGTCATTGATTCAAGCCGAAAGTCACCGGAGTCTTCTAAAGCTGCCGATGGGAGGGCGAGCATCATTACCAAAAGGAGCGGCTTACGGCGCTTCTTCTTCCTTGAACGCCTTCAATCCGCCTTCGATATTCACGACTTGGGTATAGCCCAGTTGCTGCAGGGTGTCGGCGGCCAGGGCGCCGCGATTGCCGCCTGCGCAGTGGCACACTATGGGCGTGTCTTTATCGGGAATCGCTTCCTGGATGCGCATTTCCAGCGTGCCCCGGCTGATGTTGAGGGCGTTTTCGATATGCCCCTGCTCGAACTCTTCCTTGTCTCGCACGTCCAGCACCACGTGGCCTTGGGCGATGCGCTGTTTGGCATCGCTGGGCGATACCTGGGTGGTACGCTGTTTGGCGGCTTCTGCAAGGCGTAGAAACTCTTCTGAATGATGGGCCATGGGGTGCTCCTGGTAGGTGGCGTTGGAAGGATTCTCAACGTTGCTCAACCGTCATGGGCATGTCAATAAAATCGTGTATGGTTATCGGCTGCCTGTTGTTCAACGTTGCAAGGAGCCGAGCTTATGTCGGAACCCCGTCCTTCCTCTGATACTGCCGTATCGCCTGCTCGCATTCGAGAGGTGTTCTGGGCCTTTTTGGCGCTGGGGCTTACCTCGTTTGGCGGGCCGGTGGCGCACCTGGGCTATTTTCGTACGGAGTTCGTGGCCCGCCGCCAGTGGCTCAGCGAGAAAGCCTATGCGGATTTGGTGGCGTTGTGCCAGTTCTTGCCCGGCCCGGCCAGCAGCCAGGTGGGGTTTGCCCTGGGCCTGCTGCGGGCAGGCCCCTGGGGGGCGGCCATGGCCTGGCTGGCCTTCACGCTGCCTTCCGCGCTGGTACTGGCGCTGTTCGCCATGGGGGCTGCGGTGCTGGATGGGCCGATGGCCAGCGGCATCATCCACGGCTTGAAAATCGTCGCGGTGGCCATCGTGGCCCACGCCGTATGGGGCATGGCGCGCAATCTTTGCCCGGATAAAACCCGGGCAGGCATTGCCCTGGCGGCGGTGTTTGCCGTGGCCATGGTCAGCGGCCCGCTAGGGCAGGTGAGTGCGATTGTACTGGGGGGTATGGCAGGGCTGTTGCTCTGCCGCGAAAGCGCTCAGGGCGAGCTGGCGGATTCGCTGCACTTTGCAGTGTCGCGCAAGGTGGGCTTGATCTCTCTGGGGCTGTTCGTGGCGCTGCTGGTGCTGTTGCCGCTGCTGGCGGGCGGCGCCATGTGGCTGGCGGTGGTGGATGCCTTCTACCGCTCGGGGGCGCTGGTGTTTGGGGGCGGCCACGTGGTGCTGCCGCTGCTGGAAGCCGAAGTGGTACAGTCGGGCTGGATCACGGCGGATGAGTTCTTGACGGGCTATGGCGCCGCACAGGCCGTGCCGGGGCCGCTGTTCACCTTTGCGGCTTACCTGGGCGCACTGCTGCCTGGGCTGCCCAGCGTGGTTGGTGCGGTGCTGGCGCTGCTGGCGATTTTCATTCCCGGCTTCCTGCTGCTGGTGGGCGTGCTGCCGTTCTGGAACCGTTTTCGCCAATGGGGCAGTGCCCAGGCGCTCATGCGCGGTGCCAACGCGGCCGTCGTGGGGATTCTGGGGGCTGCGCTCTACGATCCTGTCTGGACCAGCGCGGTGGTTGGGCCGTATGAGTTTGCTCTGGCGCTCACGGGCTTTTTGCTACTGACCGTGTGGAAGCTGCCAGCCTGGCTGGTGGTGATCGTGGTGGCCTTGGGTGGGGTAGTGATTGCGACATAGCTTCACTACCCCTGCCGGTTCACACGCGGCTGACCTTGACGGGTAACCCTTGCCTCACGCTAGCGCCGCTAATGGGCTCCAGCCAAGTGCCGCCGACCTCGCGCGTGGGATCTTGAAAGCCCAGGTCGTTGATATTGATACCTGCCCGCATCCAAGGCATATCTGGCTGAGAGGTGCCATCGATAATATGCGGTGTAGCACCTAGATCCTTGTGGCCGTAGCCGTGCTCGATGCCCAGCGCGCCAGGTACGACACTTTCGCTTACCAGAGCGAGCCCTATCACGCTGCCGCCGGGGCTTTCGATGCGTATGGTGTCGCCGTGCTGAATGCCAAAGCGTTCGGCATCTTGACGGTGCATTTGCACGGGGTTGTAGGGCTTGATCATACGCAGCCGTTCGTTACCGATGGCGTAGGAGTTCATCAGATTGGATTTGAACGAGAATGCCAGTAACGGCCACTCTTGCTCTGAGAAGATCTCCCGCATGGGCTGCTTATTCGCCATTTGAGGCAGCGAGTGACACGGTACGCCCCGGTTTGGCAACCCATTGGTGGTATCAATGCTGGTGCCTACTGCTTCGTTATAGACACACAGGGTTTCTTTCCACTGGCGTTTTAAATGCTGGCCTACAAAGTGTTCGCTGGCATCTTCAAAACGTCCACCCCGGGCGTACAGATAGGCCACACGTCCGCGTTCATCGGCTTTCAGCGTGCGCTCAAGCTTAGGCAGCAGCGGTGCAATGCCACTATGGGCAACGTCAGTGTCGCTCGCTTCTGGAAGCGGTTCCTCCTGGAAAGCGATGTTGGCGGCTGCCCTGAGATAGTAATCTTCAGCACGGTTGAGCGGGTGAAGGTGACCGTTAGCATCGGGTATGGCGTTATCGCCAAAGCCCGGCAGTCCTAACCGCTTAGCTACGGCGATAAAGAAGCTATCCATAGACACCGGCTCGCCTTCGGCGGTTTTTTGTTGGCGCGGTTCAACCACCGGCCAGCAAGCGGTGGTCAGTTTGCCCAGCGTGCCTTTCCATGAGCCTGCAAACCCCCATACTTCGTACATGACTGAATCCGGTACGATGTAATCGGCGTAACGATTGGTCTCGTTGATAAAGCCATCAACCGCGACAAATAACCCTAGTCGGCTGGGATCTTTTAACTTATCGACAACGACGCCTTTCAGGCCCGCTTGGCCATAAATCGGGTTGGCCATGCAGCCAATCAGGGCTTTGATGGGGTAAGGGTAACCATCCAGCGCAGAAGGTAAATGCTCGGTGAGGGTGGGTGGCGCGAGTGAGCGCCAAGGAGCCTTCGCAGGGTAAGGGTTCTCACCAGCCGCTACCTTACGCTGGTACTCCGATGATTTTTCATAGGGGAAGCGTGAGCGCGAGAGAAAAACGCCCTGCGGACCACGCTTTCCGGGGAAATTGGCCAAGTCGTAGCGTGGACCTTCGCCGGTGCCTGTATAAGTGCCACCGCCCACCGCGCTGCCGCCTTTCATGTTGTAGTTGGCGGCCAACAGGTTGAGCATTTGAACGCTAAAAGCAGCGTAGAAGCCGTTGCCTGACATCATACCACCGTGGCAGTTAACGGCGGCCTTACGGCCGTGGCTGGCATACTTTTTGGCTAAGTCGATAATCGTTGCTTTGGGAATACCACAATGTTCAGCATAGGCGTCCATGTCGTATTCATGGGCCGATTCATGCAGCAGCGTTAGGCTGGTTTTAACGGTGACGGTGCTGCCATCGGCAAGCTCCACTGCACGCTCGGCAAATAGTTCGGCGGCCATGACATCTTCGTTGAGGGCGAATTCGCCGTCTGAAACGACGACGGGCATATCCGCATCGCTACCGGCCTCAGCAAGGCCCAAATCGCTGGCGCGCAAAAAGTAGCCACGGCGCGGATGTTCGAAGGTATCAATGACCAAATGCGTTGCGTTGGTGTGGGTGGTCTCGCCCGCGGCATCAGCAGCAGACTGGCCCGGCAGGGCGAGAAAATCGCTGGCATAGCCCTCGTGGTCCAGCAGCCACTGAATCATCGCCATGGCAAAGGCGCTGTCGGTGCCGGGGCGAATGGGCACCCATCGATTATTATCCGCCGCGTGGGAAGTGGCAGCATTTAGCGCGGGGTCGACTACCACGTACTCAAGGGTTCCTGCGGCGCGTGCCTGAGCAAGCAAGCGGCCTTGACGCTTAAACGGGTTGCCTGCTTGGCTAGGCGCGCAGCCGATATACATGATGAACTGTGCGTTCTGAATGTCGGGTTTTACATGGGCATTAGTGACAATATTGTTCATCACGGCCCCTGACCCCATGCGGAACGCCAAGCCGCAATAAGAGCCGTGGTGGCCGTAGTTGCGGGTAGCAAAGGCGTTGAGCGTGAAGCGCTTGAGTAAATCGGAGCGCCCGTAGTCGCCGGCTTCCATGACCATCAGCTGGTTCGCCTTGGGGCCGTACTCTGGATTGGCAGGGTCGATAGGCGTGTCGTGGTCGTGAATGGCGCGCAGCCCATCTACATGGCCTTCACCAAACAGATCGCCCCCCTCACAAATCTCTTCAATCAACTGTTCAAACGAGATTTTTTGCCACTCCCGGTTACCGCGCTCGCCAACGCGCTTCAGGCAGTGGTCGATACGGAAAGGGTTGGTGATCTGGCTCATCATTGAGTTGCCACGGGCGCAGGCGGTAGAGCGATTTACTTGGCCCTGTTCTCCGTAAGCGCTCACGCTGCGCAATGCCTCGGCCACTGGAGTTCGCATTGGCAGATGGTCATCAGCAGAGAGCGGATGGTATGGGTTGCCAGATACACGCAGCACTTCGCCCCGGGTGTCATCGATGCGTACCCGCACACCGCATAGGGTAGTGCAGCCGTAGCAAATGGTAAAGGCGGTGCGTTGGTCGGGAGTGAGGGTTAGCTCGCCAGTGGCTAAGTCAACGCGGTACTCCGGCGTGAGCGAATTGCCGTGAATGTTGTGCTTGGGTTTTTCTCCTGCGCTGCCACTGAGTCCTTTGGCCATCTTGGCAAGCGGGTCAGCGTAGCCTACTGCAAAGGTGGCGGCACCGCCTGCGGCAGCAGCGCCTTTAAGAAACCGGCGGCGTGAGGGGTCTTGAGCAGACTTAGCCATGGTTAGGCGCTCCTTGTTCGGCGTTAAGCGAGTCACTGGATGTATTGGTATCGAAAGAGGGCGGCGGTTTAACGCCACCTTGCTGGGCTTGCCGCCATGGAATAAATAGCTCAATCAGTAAGATAGCGGCCAGCCAAAGCCCAAAGGTACCGACGATGCCTAAGATGCCGGAAGAGCCAGCGGGAATGCCATAGTGGTGGAAACCAGCACTATTACGGGCGACGTGCTGCACATCCATCAGCACCACCCAGCGGAACATCCAGCCCATATGAATAGCTACCAGGCCGAGTAGCCAAGCCCAGGCAAACAATGCGGGTTGGCGTTGGGCAGGGCGCGAGACTAACCACGCCACCGCTATAAAGAGCGTTATGCCAGTAATACCGCCCCACAGCGCGGTGCTGCGCCAGGAAGGGCTGTGACGAACAGACTCCAGCGCTGCTGCGACCGAGCCAACGTTGGCGTTAATACCATCCAGGAACCAGCTAGCCGCGATTAAACCCGCCACGGCACAGAAGGCAAGTAGGACATACAGCATTTGCCGAACGGTGGCGTGCGAACACACTCCGCTTACCCGGTTGAGTACCAGCACTAGCCCTGCTGCCGCGATGAAGCCTGTCGCGACCAGCATGGGCGGAAGCCATACGGTGTTCCATAGCGGGCGTGCTTTCACAATGGCAAGCTCCGCGCCGGTATAAAGCATAATGCCGCTGGAAAGCAGTAGTGCGGCTAGTCCCACGATGGCCACCAGCGCCCTTGGAGTGGCGCTATCGCCCAGACTTAGCCATTTAGCCATCCATCCGCTCAGCCCTGGCGCATTGCGCCGGGCCTGGAGCGCCGGGCGCCAAGCCAGCCAGGCAAGGCCCAGTACGCTGACGAGATAGAGCGGCAGAACCACGCTGCCAATAGACATCCACGAGCGGGTGTTGGCGTACGCGTAAAAATGCCAAAAACGCAGCGGTTGGTGCAGGTCCGCAAGTAGTGCAACGGGCGCTACCAACGTGGTGCTGACGCAAGCGAGGAGTGCAAGGCGTGCGGTGGGCAGCCATGCTCGTTTGCCGAAAATTAACGCAGGCGCTGCTAGCCAGAGACTCGCATAAGAGATGGCGATCATGAAAAAATACTGCACCGCCCACGGGTACCAGGCGATGTCGTAGCGGGGGGCGAGTAGTTCAATGGTGGAATTCATAGCCCATCTCCTGTCCGTGGGGGTCGAGCACTTCAAGCGCCACAGGTTCCGCAACAGGACGGCTAATGAAGCGCTCATCCATGCCGAGATAGAACACTTGGGGAAGCGTGTTTTTTTCTGGCTGAAGTACCATCAGTGCATCACGGTGTTCTTGAATCATGCGGCTGATTTGGCTGTCAGGGTTGCGCATATCACCAATAATCCGCGCACCTCCAACACAGCTTTCAACACAGGCGGGCAGTAGCCCTGCCTCTAAGCGATGCGCGCAGAACGTGCACTTGTCAGCGGTTTGGGTGCGCTCGTTAATAAAGCGGGCATCGTAAGGGCAGGCGTTAACGCAATAAGCGCAGCCTACGCAGCGGTCACTATCCACCACCACAATGCCGTCCTGTTGTTGATAAGTTGCTTCCACTGGGCAAACGGGCACACAGGGAGGGTTTTCGCAGTGATTACACAGCCTGGGCAGCATAAACGTGGCTAACTCACCGCTCTCCTGGTGCTGCACCTCGTATTGAGAAACGGTGGTGCGAAACTGACCAAGAGGTGCGGCATTTTCGATATGGCACGATACGGTGCAGGCTTGGCAGCCAATACATTGGCGTAAGTCGATGAGCATGCCATAGCGTTTGCTGGGATCGCCTTCACGACGAGCTGGCTGTTGATTGATACCTGCCTGGGCAAGGCTGGACAGCGGTATAAGCGCAGCACCTGCGCTTAAGCGAGCTAACTGGCCAAGTAGCGAACGGCGTATAGCGTCCACAGCGCCTCCTTTATAAGTAAAGCATCATCCGCAGGGGCGAATGGTCAAGGTAGGCTAAGCTTAAGCGGTTGGGTTGAGATAAAAGTTGATGGGAGTCAATGAGTTGGCTTTGCATTATTAATGTTCCCTTAATCCTGGAGCGCTAACTGGTTGTTTTAACGACGATCGCATATCGAACGTTATAAATAAAAAAGGCTAGCCCACTGG
>NZ_LFGT01000002.1:99998-117817 GCF_002078115.1 Halomonas sp. BC2
TAGCCTACTTCATTGATGAGTCAGGAATTCAGGTAGTCGCTGCGGCTATGGCGCCTCCAGCTCTAGGGTGCGACGCAGAACATTGAGTTCATCAATATTCAGGTGCTCCAGCCTTCCGGCGAGCAGGTCGCTGATCTTCTGTACTGGCAAGCCTGCCCGGCGGGCAATTTCTCGGCTTCCCAAGTCTGATATGGCGATCAGACGTGTGATGATGCGCATGAGGCGCGTGCGTTTTTCCAGTTCCCTGACATCGAGGTCAGGGCTGCTTCGCGGAGGATCCTGCACTTCTGCGTGAGCAGTCGAGTATGCCGTACTCATGTGACTCCATGGGTCTGAAATGACAAACACACAATGCCGCCAACTCACGCGCTTTTCAATGCCTATTTAGATGAAAATTTCACGACCATGAGACAGCCCGCAAACGCGCTGGCTCTGGTAAACTATGCCCCTTCCCATTTTTTCAATGAGCCGCAGCCTGCACGCGGCTCGTTCCACTGTTTTTCGCTAGAACAGGCCGTTGGCCGAGGAGTTTTTGCATGTCGAACAGCGCACCTAAAGTGGGCGTGATCATGGGGTCAAAATCTGATTGGCCGGTCATGGAGCATGCGGTGGCGATGTTAGAGCGGTTGGGTGTTGCCTACGAAACCCGCGTGGTCTCGGCACACCGTACCCCGGACCTGCTGTTCGACTATGCGAAAAGCGCAGCGGAACGTGGCCTTCAGGTCATCGTGGCGGGCGCTGGCGGCGCGGCGCACCTGCCGGGCATGGTGGCCTCGCAAACGGCGCTGCCGGTGCTGGGGGTGCCGGTAGAGTCCAAGGCCTTGAAGGGGCTGGATTCGCTGCTCTCCATTGCACAAATGCCGGGTGGCATTGCCGTGGGCACGTTGGCCATCGGCAAAGCCGGGGCCACCAATGCGGGGCTGCTGGCGGCGCAAATCGTCGGCTTGCAGGACAGCGCCGTGCGTCAGGCCGTCGAGGCCTTCCGAGCAGAGCAAACGCAGCTGGTGCTGGATAACCCGGACCCCCGCCCGGATGCGCCTGCGGCCAGCGAATCGGCACAATAGGAAGCCCATCATGAGCGTGCATAGCAATCGCGTAAAACACATTGGCGTACTGGGTGCCGGGCAACTGGGCCGTATGCTGGCGTTGGCGGGCTACCCGCTGGGCAACACGTTTACCTTTCTGGACACCACCGGCAACCCCAGTGCCGGTATCGGTGAGGTGGTGGTCGACCCGGATAACCAGCATCTGGCGGCGTTCCTCGACAAGGTCGATGTGGTGACCTACGAGTTCGAGCACCTGCCCGTGGCGCTGGTGCAGCAGATCGAACAGCACAAGCCGGTCTACCCCAGCAGCCGTGCCATTGCCGTGTGCCAGAACCGCGTGGAAGAGAAGGCGCTGTTCGACCGGCTGGGCATCCCGACGCCGGCTTACCGGGTGGTAGAGAGCGCCGAGCAGCTGCAGGCCGCTGCCACTGAGCTGGGCTGCCCGGTGGTGGCCAAATCCGTCACCGAAGGGTACGACGGCAAGGGCCAGGCGGTGTTGAGAGCGCCAGAGCAGGCCCAGGCCGCCTGGGAGTCGATTGGCCATTCCCGGTTGATCGTGGAAGCCTTCGTCGATTTCGTGCGCGAAGTATCGATGATTGCCGTGCGTGGCCGCGATGGGGAGGTGGTGTTTTACCCCATGGCAGAGAACCAGCACGTAGACGGCATTCTGCGCTATTCGGTGGCGCCGCTGCCCGACCTGGACGACAGCGTTCAGCAAACCGCCGATGGCTACATTCGTGCGCTGCTGGATGAGCTGGATTACGTGGGCGTGCTGGCGCTGGAGCTGTTCCAGACCCGCGACGGTAGCCTGCTGGCCAATGAGATGGCCCCTCGGGTGCATAACTCCGGCCACTGGACCATGGACGGCGCGGTGACCAGCCAGTTCGAAAACCATCTGCGGGCCGTACAGGGCTTGCCGCTGGGCTCGACTCAGGCGATTGGCCCCACCTGCATGGTCAACGTGATTGGGCAGGAGGGCGACAACCCCGCGCTGCTGGCGATTCCCCATACCCACCTGCATCGCTACGACAAGGCCGAGCGGGCGGGGCGCAAGCTGGCCCACGTGAACGTCGTGGCGGCCAGCCATGCCGAGCTGCTGGAAAAAGTACGCACCTGCCAGGCACTGCTGCCGGGTGCCCCGGCGGTCGAGTGGAGCTTTGCCGACACGCTCTGAGCCGTGCGTTCGATGGCTGTCATGCTCTCTTCAAAGCCGCCCTTCGAGGCGGCTTTTTCATGTTCGAAGGCTACTTTTGCTGCGTAAACATGCTAAAAGATAAGGCGTGATAAAACGTTTGTATTAATCAATAAGATTGGCCCATAGGCCAACGAAAACGGGGGTTCTATGTCGCCCAGCAAGCCAGCGGCGCCGACAGCAACTGCGTCAGGGTTACGCAGCGGCTACCAGCGCGATCACCATCTCACCCTGCAACAGCTGCGCGGAGAAAAAGTGCGGATGTTGTATGACAACCTTTGGCAACCGGTGCTCAGTAGCGTTTTGGCGGGCGGGTTGCTGGTGGCGGCGATGTGGCCCGTGGTGGAAGGCTGGGTGCTGTTGGGTTGGTATGCTGCCTTGGTGGTGGTGTCGGGATTGCGTTTGGCGTTGGCTCACCGTTTCAAGCGCTTGCCGATTCAGCAGCAGCAACGGCACCGGTGGCTACGCTGGTTTGCCATGGGGGCCATTGTTTCCGGGGTGGTATGGGGCAGTACGGGAGTGCTGTTGTTCAGCCCTGAATATCCGGGGCAAATTGCGGCGCTGTCGATCGTGCTGGCCGGTATCGCGGCGGGAGGCGTCACGACGCTGTCATCGGTGTGGTGGGTGGCCACTGGCTTCGTATTGCCCATCCTGTTGCCTTTGAAGTTCCAGTTCATGCTGATGGGAACCTCGCTTTCCGTGTTGATCGGGCTGATGCTGGTGCTGTTTCTGCTGCTGATCCTGATCACCAGCCGCCGCTTGAGCCGAACCATCCATGACAATATCGCCCTGCGCGTTACCATGGCGGCCCGTGAGGCGCAGCTTCGGGAAAGCGAAAACCGCTATCGCTCGATTTTCCAGCACTCCCCTCTAGGTGTTTTGCACTTTGACGACCAGGGGCAGATCACCGACTGCAACAACAAGCTGCTGGAGATCCTGGGCGTCGAGCGTTCTCGGCTGCTGGGCTATCGCATGCTGGACCGTTCAGCCGATCGATACGTCGCCAAGGCTGTGTCGGCAGCCCTGGAAAAAGGCACCGGCTACTACGAGGGTACCTATCGGCTGCCTAGAGCCAGTGAGGGAACGCCACTGCGGGCATTCTTCAACGGCGTACATGGTATGGGCAACCGGATGATCGGCGGCGTGGCGATCGTCGAAGACTTCACCGAGCGTAAGCGCAGTGAGGAGATCATTTATCGTCAGGCGTACTACGATGCGCTGACGGACCTGCCCAATCGGCGTCTGTTCATCGAACGCATGGAAGCGCTGTACCAAGAGGCGGGCCATGCACGGCGGGGTGGTTTGGTAATGTTCATGGACATGGACCGCTTCAAGCTGATCAACGACACCCTGGGGCATGCCGCGGGCGATGACCTGTTGGTACAGGTAGCGCGGCGTCTGGAGTCGTGCTTGCGCGACGGCGACATGGCCGCCCGGCTGAGTGGCGATGAGTTTGTGCTGCTGGCGCAATTCCCGGAGCCAGAGCCGGACAAATTGAGAGCCCTGGCCGAGCAGTATATGCAGCGAGTGCAGCAGGCGCTGTCAGGGAAATATCGGCTGGAAGGCCGTTGGGTAGAGGTGACCCCGAGTATGGGCTACACCTGCTTTGCAGCGTCTACCTGTGACCATGCCGAAGTGCTCAAGCAGGCAGACACTGCCATGTATCAGGCCAAATTGGCGGGCCGTGCTCAGCTATGCCGCTATCAGCCCTGGATGCGAGAAGCAGTGAATAAACGAGCGGCCGAGCAAACGCCTAACTGGCCAGCTGACCGCTAAGCAATAGCCACAGCGCAATCAGGGCGAAGTGCCCCGGGTACCAGGCCAGCCACAGGCGGCGGGGCATGGCCAGCGCCACGGGCGGTACGCGCTGGGCGGCGCCTGCGGCCAGCATCAGCACCAGAACACAGGTGCCGACGGTAAAGGATTTGGCCATGTCCGACGCGTTCATCTGCCCGGCGATCCACAGCACCGGAAACGCCGCCAGACCCGCCCATAGCCTTGATTTGAGAGCATCGCGGGTCTCGCTGAGGGCCTGCATGGCAAACATGAACAGCGGAATCAGTAGCAGGCCGTTGTGGCCATACTCCACCCAGAAGCCCAGCAGATACCAGGCGGTGACACACACGGCGGCCCCCAGCATCAGCCAACCCAGGCCCAGCGTCTGTGCCTGATAGTGCTGCCACCCCTGGCGTACCAAGGCACCGAGTGCCAGGCCGCTGGCCAGCGTAAAGCAGACATTCAGGATAAACGCATCCGAGGCCCTGGGCATCATCATGTAGGGCACTTGTGCCGCGATACCGATGATCAGGATACGGCGTGCGTAGCGCAGCGGGTTGCGGGTGTTGAACAGGCCGTGCCAGGCCACCATGGCAGCAAACAGCGGAAAGGCAATGCGCCCAATCGAGGAACCCGCCCAGCCCAGATCCCAGGCATCGGGCAGTACGTAGCGGGTCAGGTGGTCCACGGTCATGGTGAACAGCGCAAGCCACTGACCCCAGGCGGTCCAATGGGACGAGGGGCGCATCGTCTCGGGTAGGCCCGTGGAGGGCGTTGCGTGTGCCGCTGAGTGTTCTGCCATGTTACCTCCTTGTAAAAGCGCATTATGCCATTAAAGACCCGCATTGGCTGAGCAAGTTCGCTGGGCGGCCTCGGGCGCTCAGGGAGCGCTGAAAATCGGTTTGCCCAGTGCCCACACGTGGTCAATGGCCCAGCGCCCTTCGCTCAATACGATGAAATCGGCATCCGAGCCGGGTATCAGGCGGCCTTTTTGGGGAAGCTTCAAGGCATCGGCGGCGGTGGTGGTGGCACATTGCAGGGCGTGCTCCATGCGGATCTGGTGGTCGTTGACACACTCGCCCAACACGTCGAACAGGCTGCTGAGTCTGCCGGGTTTCAGGCCCACGAAACGGCGCTGGTCATCGAACTCCGGCAGCGAAGCGTTGGCATCCGAGGAGAGGCTGAGCTGGCTCGGATCGATCCGCGCTTTCAGTGCCCGCGCTACCGCCTCGGAGGCGGGCACTTCGCCACCGGCCAGCAGCTCGGGGGTGGTGCTGGTGGTGAAGTCGATGCGTCCGCCTTCACGGGCAAAGCGCAGGCCGTCTGCGAACAGTGCGCCGGTACGGTTGATGTGGGTCGGGTAGAACTGCGTGATGGGAATGGCGCTGGTGCTGGACACCTGACGCAGTGGTTCCAGGTGGGAGTCGGCGTCGCCGGTATGAATGAACACGATGCCGGATTTGCCTGCCAGCAGCCCGGCCGTGCGGGCGTCGGAAGCCAGTCGCGTCAGCTCCTGGGTAGTGGGCTGGGAGCCACGGTGGTCGCTGATGGCCACTTCGCCCACCCCGATGAATTCCGGCACGTAGAGAATGTCGCTGGCCACCGTGCCGGTCAGCGTGACCGGAGGCAGCTGATAAGAGCCGGTGTAGGCGTAGGTGCTCAGCCCACCGGCAGCGAGCTCCCGCGCCTTGCCGATCAGGTTGGCGGGGGTGCGGGTAAGGGCATCGGTGCCCAGAGCGCCAATCAGGGTGGTCACGCCTGAAGCGCAGGCGTCTGCCAGGCTGAGTTCTGCAGTGCGGTTGCCAAACCCGCCTTCACCGCCCCCGCCAATGTAGTGCACCAGCGGGTCGACCAGCCCCGGAATCACCCGACGGCCCTCCAGGTCGATGGTCTTGATCAGCGTGCCCAGTTGGTACGCTTCGTTGGCATCCAGCACGGCCGCGATGCGCTGGTCGGCGATCAGCAGATGGCACAGCCCGCGGGGTTCTGGGGCAAAAAGCTGGGCGTTTTTGACAAGTGTCAGCATGGGCTTTCCGGAAAAGTGATGAGCAAACGGTACGCGCCGACCTGAGGTCGGCGCGTGTAGGCGGGTGGCGCGGTTCAAGCGCGGCGGCCGCCGATCTTACAAACGTACATCGTAGTTGAAGTAACGGTTCATGATTTCATCATAAGTGCCGTTCTCTTTCACCGCACGCAGGGCGTCGTTGAAGCGTTCGGCGAGGGCCTCGTCACGGGGGCGGAACGCGACGCCAACGCCCTTGCCAAAGATTTCCTCGGGTTCTTTGATGAAGTCGCTGATGCGCTGGAAATCGCTTTCGGGCGTGTCGATGTCGATGGCGGCTTCGGCAATTGGGTAGTCCATGAACGTCAGGTCCAGGCGGCCTGCCAGCAGGTCGGTGACCACATCGTCCACACCGGTATAGCGGCGAATTTCCAGCACGTCGCCGTAGAGTTCGGTGACATAGTTATCCTGCAGGGTTGCTCGCTGTACGCCGACCGTGAGCCCTTCCAGGCTGGCCCGGTCTTCGATGTCGATATCGTGGGCGTGGGTCGTGATCCAGGCGCTGGGAGTGGTGTAGTAAGCCTCGGAGAACAGCACGCGCTGGGCGCGCTCGTCGGTAATCGCCATGGACGACATGATGGCGTCGTAGTTACGGGCCAGCAGGCCGGGAATGATGCCGTCCCAGTCTTGTTCTACCCAGGTGCAGCTCACTTCCATGTAGTCGCATACGGCATTGCCCAGCTCGATTTCAAAGCCGGTGAGGGTGCCGTCGGCTTCCCGGTACATGAAGGGCTCGTAGGGAATATCCACACCCAGACGGATCTCGTCGTAGTCCCGGGCCATTGCGGCAGTGGATACCATGGAAAGTGAAGCACCAGCCGCCAGCACGGCAGCCACGGACAGCGTTGCATAACGCATGGTCAGTCTCCTGAAGCGATTTTTAGTAGGTATGTGGGTGTTGCTTTATGCCAAGCGCCGAAAGGGGCGGCTACAGCATGGGGTGCGCCAGGCGTGTGAGTGCCCTGCGTCGATCACGCATGGCAACATGCACGCACAGAGGCGTGATTCGGCACGGGCGTGCCAAAGAGGGGACTATTCGTCGAACCACTCGCTCAGGTAGAAGCGGGCAATGGTGCCACGGGTACCTGGGCGTTGCGCATGGGGCGCAGAGGGGAGTAGGCGGTATGACATCATGGTATTGGCGTGCTGCCATGCCTTCCCTGAGGAAGGCATGGCGAGACGGTCAATGTTTACTCTTCGCCAAAGTAGCGAGCGTAGATTTCATCGTAGGTGCCGTCTTCCTGCAGCTCGGCCAGTGCTTCGTTGAAGCGCTCGGCCAGGGCCTGGTCGCGCTGGCGGAAGGCGATGCCGAAGCCGTCACCGAAGTACTCCTTGGGCTCGCTGATGCGCTCGCCTACGACCACGTACTCGGTGTCTTCGTTGTTCAGCAGGGTGGACTGGCCGATCGGATAGTCGAGGAAGACGATATCCAGGCGCTGTGCCTGCATGTCCAGCACCATGTCGTCAGCGGTGGAGTAGCGGCTGACGCTGGCAATACGGCCGTACTGGTCGGTCACGTAGTTGTCTTGCAGGGTGCCGCGCTGTACGCCGATGGTCTTGCCGGCCAGGGTCTCTTCGTTGGCGTCACTGAGTTCCAGACTGGCGGGGGCGAACCAGGCCGACGGCATGGTGATGTAGGGGTCGGAGAACAGCACCTGCTGACGACGCTCGTCGTTGATGGTCATCGACGACATGATGGCATCGTAGTTACGTGACATCAGGCCCGGAATGATGCCGTCCCACTCCTGCTCGATCCACTCGCAGGTCACGCCGATGCGCTCGCACAGAGCGTTGCCCAGGTCGATATCGAAGCCGGTCAGCTCGCCCTCGGGGGTGCGGTATTCCATGGGCTCGTAAGGTACGTCCACGCCGATACGCACGTGGTCGTAATCACGGGCTTGAGCAGAAGACGCGGCAGCCACGGCCAGGCCCAGCAGAGAAACGGTCAGCAGTTTTTTCATTGTAGACTCCAAAGGAAGCAGGTTCACCGGAGGTGATCCCCTTTAAGCTACCCCAGCTTGCGGTTGGCGAAAAGGGGGGGTGACCTGAATTAAACCAACGCTTGTTTTACGTTGGCGTACGTTGGATTTTTCGTCATGCTCAGGTTTGTGGCCGCAAATGTGCCAGCAGCCGTTTTTCCAGGTAACGGAAAAAATACAGGATGGCAAAGGTGAGGCACAGATAAATGGCCGCCACGAACAGGAAGGCATCGAAGGGGGCATAGAAGCGCGCATAGACGAAGCGTGCGGCCCCGGTCAGGTCCATCAGGGTGACGACGCTGGCAATGGCGCTGGCATGCAGCATGAAGATGACTTCGTTACCGTAGGCGGGCAGGGCACGGCGAAAGGCGCTGGGCAGGATGATACGGCGCATCATCAGGCTGTTGGACATGCCATAGGCCTTGGCGGCCTCGATTTCACCCCGTGAGGTGGCCTTGATGGCACCCCGGAAAATCTCCGTGGTGTAGGCCGCCGTGTTCAAGGTGAAGGCGATCAGTGCCGGGTAGAAGGCTTCGCGCAGCAGCGGCCACAGGAAGGTTTCCTGAATGCCATCGATGAACACCACCCCGTAGTAGATGATGTAGAGCTGAATGAGCAGCGGGGTGCCACGAAACACATAGGTATACACATAGACCGGCAGGCTGATCCATTTGTGCCGTGAGCTACGCATGATGGCCAGCGGGACAGCCAGGATCAGCCCGGCCACCAGCGAGAGGAACACCAGCTGGGTGGTGGTCACCAGGCCTTCCCAATAGTAGCCTAGGGTGGTGGGGGTGAAGATCAGGTTACCCGCCAGTAAATCGTTGAACCATGCAGAGATGTCCAGCATGTCACTGTCCCCCGAAGCCGATGTCGTAACGTTTTTGCAACCGTGCGAAGACCCACTCGGAGACGCTGGCAATCAACAGATAGGCCGCCGCCACCGGAATCAGGAAGACAAACGGCTCGTGGGTGGCCCGAGAGGCTTCTGCCGCCACCCGCACCATGTCCGTCAGGCCGATCACCGATACCAAGGCGGTGGTCTTGAGCAGCACCATCCAGTTGTTGGAGAGGCCGGGCAGCGCATGACGCATCATCTGGGGAAAGCGGATACGCCGAAACACCAGTGCGTTGCTCATGCCGTAGGCCTTGCCTGCCTCGATCTGGCCATTGTCGACGGCCATGAATGCCCCGCGAAAGGTTTCGCCCATGTAGGCGCCGAAGATGAAGCCGATGGTGAGGACACCGGCCGCGAAGGCGTTGAAGTTGATGTAGATATCGATGTCGTAGCGGTCATAGAGCATATCGCTGATCGCATTGACCCCGATCTGCCCGCCGAAGAACAGCAGCATCATCAGCACCAGGTCGGGCACCCCACGAATCACCGTGGTGTAGACCGTTGCGCTACGGCGCAATAGCCAGTTGCGGGACATTTTGGCGCTGGCGGTCAAGAGCCCCAGCACAATCGCCAGGATCAGCGAGAGGAGGGCCAACTGAACGGTTACGCCTGCGCCTTCCAGCAGGCGGGGGCCGTAGCCTTGCAAATCAAGCATCGTGCATGCCTCGCGGATCAGTATTTGGGCGCCAGAAACTGCTTCAGGCGCGGCGATTGCGGGTTGCCCAGCACGTCATCGGGCGTACCGGCTTCTTCCACGAGGCCCTGGTGCAGGTAGATCACCTTGCTGGACACGTCCCGGGCAAAGCTCATCTCATGGGTCACCACTACCATGGTGCGCCCTTCGTTGGCCAAATCGCGCATGACCTTGAGCACGTCGCCCACCAGCTCAGGGTCCAGCGCCGAGGTGGGCTCGTCGAACAGCATGACTTCCGGGTCCATGGCCAGCGCCCGGGCGATGGCGCCACGCTGCTGCTGGCCACCGGACATTTGCGCCGGGTAGGCGTTGGCACGCGCGCTGAGGCCGACTCGGTCGAGCAGCGCGTGGGCGTGTTCGATGGCTTCTTTCTTGGGTTTACCCAGCACGTGAATCGGCGCTTCGATGATGTTTTCCAGCAGCGTCATGTGGGCCCACAGGTTGAAACTCTGGAAAACCATGGAGAGCTTGGCGCGCATCTGCACGACCTGTTTCCAGTCGGCGGGTTCGCGGCCATGGCGGGTGGTCTTGAAGCGGATCTGTTCGCCATGGACGATCAGGTCGCCGTCATCGGGCTGTTCCAGCAGGTTCATGCAGCGTAAAAAGGTGCTTTTGCCAGACCCTGAAGCACCAATCAGGGTGATCACATCACCTTTCTGGGCTTCAAGAGAGAGGCCTTTGAGGACTTCTGTATCGCCGAAGCGCTTTTTGATGTTACGCACTTCAAGGGGAGTCGGCGTAGCGGCCATAACTTAGGCTCCAGTACAGGGTTGCCGCAGCAACAACGAATGAGTGTTCGTGTTTCTGTGCGGCTGGCGCGAAAAAAGGGGCGATTCTATCAGGAGTGCGCCGGAGACGCGTACTTTATCAGGCCGACCTTGGTCGTGTTGCCTGAAGAGCACTCCTGATGGCCCCTCTACGTTATTGTTATCTAACTGCCTTTTTCATCAACGGGGCTTTCTGTTGGCTAGAGAGCCGTTCGTTCCGGCGCCACCAGCAAGGCGGCTCGGGCACCTATCTCGACCTGAGCGTTGGGAAACACCACGTGTAGCGGCGTCTCTTCCACCACGAAGTCACCGGCGGTGGCATCCTTGGCCAGGCAGGTGCCGGTATCGAAGCGGCTGAAGTTGGGCACGTCTTCATCGAAACAGAGCGTGAAGTCTTCGGAGTGACGCATCAGTTCATGCTGCACCCGGTAGAATGCCATGGTGCTGGCCGACTGGGAGGGGGGCGTATAGCCGCTGCCCAGCGCACTGATCAACGTGAGTATGGGAGCCAGGGCGTCCATGTCGTTGTGGCCGAACGGGGCGACTTGCCCCAGCTCGAAGGTAAAGGCCTGGGCACCATGGTAGTGCTTGCTGTAGTGAGAAAACGTCCAGCTATGCTGATGCTGGTGCAGCACGGCCTGCATGTCGGCGGCGGCCAGCCACTCCCACTGTTCAGAGTCGGTCGCCGACTCGGCGAATGGCTCGACCGCGAAGCGGGTATGCAGGCTGCCGCGGATGGCGGTATGCAGGTCGTAATGCAGCCGAGGCAGGGCGTGATGGCGGGCATAGAACGTATCCACGGCCTCCATCAGCTGGCGCGCCCGTTCGGGCTCGTCGCCCTGGTCGGCCAGTTCGCGCTTGAACAAGCGATTCAGGTTGGTGGTGATGTAGCGCTGCTGGGCCTTGAGGGCAGGAATGTTGCCCAGAATCACCAGCACGGGAGCGCCCAGTTGCAGGGTGCTGGCTTCCAGAGCGGCCAGCCATTCGCCCAGCAGTTCTACCGGAGCGGTCTCGTTGCCATGAATGGCGGCAGAAAAGACACAGGCCCGGGCATCGGGGCGCAAAATGTTGGGCGTTAGCTCCAGTATGCCCGGTCGGTGCAGATGGTAGCTGCCGCTGGCAAAGCGGCCTATGCGTGGCGACGGGCGTTCATCGTCAAGGGTCCAGTCGAGCCATTGGCCTAGCATGAAAGTGTCCTTGGTCATGGGCATCTACTTGTGTTGCCCTACCTTTACCACGCTCAGCTCGTGTCGCAAGGGGTGGCGTCGTGCGCGTGAAAATGGTCGGTGCGAGGATGAAAGTAACCCGTAAAAAAGCGCCCATGGCGTGATCCACAAGCGCTTTGCAAGGTGCCCACATCGATGAAATCGATTCAGAGCGTCGAAAACTTTCGCTAATAAGTGGCTGGGGCTGGACTATGCTGTAACCAGTCCTTGCTGCCCGTCTGGGGCAGCGTGTCGTCATCTGAAAGGAGTGAGCCATGACGAAGATATTGGTACTGTATTACTCGATGTATGGGCACATCGACACCTTGGCGGCCGCCGTGGCAGAAGGCGCCGAAGGCGTGGAGGGGGTCGAGGTCACCGTCAAGCGCGTACCGGAAACCATGCCGGAAGATGCGTTCAAGAATGCCGGTGGCAAGCAGGACTTCACTACTCCGGAAGCCACGCCTGGAGAGTTGGCCGACTACGATGCCATCATCTTCGGCACGCCGACGCGCTTTGGCAACATGGCGGGGCAGATGCGTACCTTCCTCGACCAGACCGGCGGGCTATGGGCGAAGGGTGCACTGCGTGGCAAGGTCGCCAGCGTATTTACCTCGACCGGCACCGGCGGCGGCGACGAGATGACCATCACGTCGACCTGGACCACCCTGGCCCACCACGGCATGGTCATCGTGCCGATTGGTTACGGCATCGAAGAGCAGTTCGATATCTCGAAGGTCAGCGGCGGCACGCCCTATGGCGCGGCGACGCTGGCAGGCGGCGACGGTTCGCGTCAGCCGGACGACCGCGAGCTGAAAATAGCCCGTTTCCAGGGTAAATACGTGGCTGAAGTCGCTGCCAAACTGACCAGCTAACGCTCAGCGCGCACAGTGTGAACGCCTGCCCCGTTGAGGGCAGGCGTTCGCGCTTTTACAACTAATTTTTATCAACTACCGTTTCAACCACCTTTACCAACCACCTTTACCAACCATTTTTACCAACCACATTGATCAACGACATGGCCAGTGGGGCCTGACGCTAGCCGCGCAGGCGCTCGGCAATGGCCTTGCCTAGGCTTTCCGTGGTGCCCTGGCCGCCCACGTCGCGGGTGAGCACCTGCGGGTTCCCTTCACTGAGCACGGCTTCGATGGCCTCGACCATGGCGTCGGCAGCTTCCTTGTGTCCCAGATGTTCCAACATCATGGCGCCTGACCAGATTTGGCCGATAGGGTTGGCAATGCCCTTGCCCGCAATGTCGGGTGCGCTGCCATGAACCGGCTCGAACAGGCTGGGGAACTTGCCTTCCGGATTGATATTGGCGGAAGGCGCAATGCCGATGGTGCCGGTGCAGGCCGGGCCCAGGTCGGAGAGGATGTCGCCGAACAGGTTGCTGCCCACGACCACGTCGAACCAATCGGGGTGCAGCACGAAGTTGGCCGTGAGGATGTCGATATGGAACTTGTCGACGTTGATATCCGGGTACTGTTTGGCCATCTCGGCGACCCGCTCGTCCCAGTAGGGCATGGTGATCGAGATGCCGTTGGACTTGGTGGCCGAGGTGAGCTTCTTGCGTGGTCGCGTCTGGGCCAGGTCGAAGGCGTATTTCAAGACTCGGTCGACCCCGGTGCGGCTCATCACGGTTTCCTGAATGACGATCTCCCGCTCGGTGCCTTCGAACATCTTGCCGCCGATGCTGGAGTATTCGCCTTCGGTGTTTTCACGCACCACGTAGAAGTCGATATCCCCCGGGGCGCGACCGGCCAGCGGGCTCTTGATGCCCGGCATCAGTTTGCAGGGGCGCAGGTTGATGTATTGATCGAACTGGCGGCGGAACTGCAGCAGCGAGCCCCACAGGGAAATATGGTCAGGCACTTTGTCCGGCCAGCCCACGGCGCCATAAAACAGCGCATCAAAGCCCTTGAGCTGCTCGTACCAGTCATCCGGCAGCATCTTGCCGTGCTCAAGGTAGTAGTCGCAGTTACCGAACTCAAAGGTGGTGAACTCCAGCGCGAGGTCGAAGCGCTGGGCCACCGCTTCCAGTGCGCGAATACCTTCCGGCATGACTTCTGTGCCGATGCCGTCGCCAGCGATGACTGCAATCTGATGGGCCATGGGGCCTCCTTTTTTTATGGTCGTGTGAAAGGCGTACCGTTCATGCAGTGTAGCGGCTGTTGGCGATGAGATATTCAGGCTACTATTCAAGCCATTGTTGCTTTCAGGTATAGAATCCCATGGCTCCACTGGACGATCTGGCGTTTTTTCAGCAGTTGGCTCGAGCGGGCAGCCTGACGGCGACAGCCCGGGAGTTGGGTATTTCCCTCTCGGCGGTGAGTAAACGGCTGAAGCAGCTGGAGGCGCGGCTGGGGGTGTCGCTGGCGGCGCGCACGACCCGCCGCCTGACGCTGACCGCCGAAGGCGAGCGCTATCTTGCCCAGGGCAGCCTGATTCTCGATGAGCTGGACGCCCTGGAGAGTGACCTGCGCGACGCGGCCAGCCATGGGCTGCAGGGGCGCTTGCGGGTCAATGCCACCTTTGGCTTTGGGCGACGCCACATTGCGCCGCTGCTGTCACACTTCTGCGTTCGGCATCCGGGCATCGAGAGCTGGCTGGAGTTGACCAACTTTCCCCTCAATCTCAGCGACCATGGGTTCGATGTGGGGATTCGCATTGGCGAACCGCCGGATTCACGGCTGGTGGCTCGGCGTATCCTGCCCAATCGGCGCATGCTCTGTGCGTCGCCGAGCTACCTTGCCAACATGCCCGCCCTGCGTACGCCGCAGGATCTGGCGCAGCACCGCTGCCTGTTGATCCGCGAGAACGATAGTGACTTTGCGCTGTGGCGCTTCGAGCAGCGTGCGGCAGCGCGGCGCCAACAATCGGTCAAGGTCAGTGGCCACTTGGCCAGCAACGATGGCGAAGTGGTGACGCGACTGGCGCTGGATGGCCATGGCGTCATGCTGCGCTCCTGGTGGGATGTCAACGAACACCTGGCCAGTGGCGAGCTGCAACTGCTGCTGCCCGAGTGGCAGGGCGTACGGGCAGACTTCTATGCGGTGTTCGAGCAGCGCCGCCATACCCCGGCCCGCATCCGTGCGCTGATCGATTTTCTCCAGCAGGAGATCGCGGGCCGGGTGCCTGCGCTGCCTGACGCTGAGTAGGTGCTGTGCAGGCGAGCCTGGCTCTGTCTGAAAAGTCGGCGAGCGAAGAACAGACAAGGCAAAAATCGGTGAAAAGACGGAGTTTACACGCTGTAAATGAGTACTTTGATCCGATTTTTAACGCCGTATGGTCGAGCGCAGCCAGTTTTCAGGCAGAGCCTAGCGGCCGGGACAGCGCTCGTCTTGAACCACATCGATCAGCTCGTCGGTAGGGAAGTCCAGCTCGGCGGCTTGCTGGCGCAGGCGCGCTTCCAGCTCGCTATCCAGCGTGGGTGTGCGTGCCAGAATCCACAGGTAGTCTCGGTTAGGGCCGGAAACCAGCGCCCACTGATAGTCGTCATCCAGTGCCAGCACGTTGTAGCCGCCGTAGAACGGGCCAAAGAAGCTTACCTTCAGGCGGCCAACGCTGTCGTCATCGATGAAATAGGCCCGGCCCTCGGCTTCGTCCCAGCTGCCTTCTTCCAGGTTGTAGCCCCGGTTGATGACCCGCACACCGCCATCGTTGCGCAGACTGTAGTTGGCGGTCACGCAGTCCAGCCCGCGCTCGAAGGAGTGGTCCAGACGAGCGATTTCATACCACTCCCCGAGGTACTGATCGAGCTCGAACCCGGTGACGGCCTCGGTGCCATCGGGGATGCCCGTGCATCCGGCCAGCAGCACGCTCGAAACACAAAGCGCCGATGCCGTTGCCAGTTTCCTTGGCGACAGTAGGGAATAGCGCATGACGACCTCCATGTGAACGGTTCCTTGCAAGCGATGGGAATATCGCCATTCAATTTAACAGCGAGGCGACGCCACCGCCATGGCGGCGATGACCTGTGGTGAGTTTTATGGGTGCGCGGCGAAATAGGCTATGGTTGAACGAAATGTTTGGGTTTGAAGACACCCATGCTTGTTTGCAGGCCCACCATGACAAAGGAGTGTTTATGTGGCACCAACAAGAGATTCACCTGCCCGACATGCCGAGAGGCTTCCATCTGATCACTGATGAGATTGCTCGGGCACTGCCCTGCCTCGAAGAGTGCCATCAGGGGCTGGTGCACTTACAGCTTCTGCATACCTCGGCCTCCTTGACCCTGAATGAAAACAGCGACCCGGATGTACGTCACGACCTGAACGCCTTTCTGCGTCGCCTGGTGCCCGAAGGGCTGGATTACTTTCGACATACCCTGGAAGGGCCGGACGACATGCCTGCCCACGTGGTGTCCAGCCTGCTGGGTACCCAGCTGAGCCTGGCCGTGCGCGATGGGCGTTTGGCGCTGGGCACTTGGCAAGGCATCTGGCTGGGCGAGCATCGCGAACAGGGCGGACCCAGAAGAATCCTGGCGACCATCACGGGCTGCTGAGCATGGCGCAGCGTTTCTTTCCGTGTATGGACTAATTTGCCATTTTTATTGCCATTTTGGTGCAGCCGTGAAGAATGATGCGCCTTCACTTTATTCAATCAAGGTCGATTAACCATGGATGCGACACTTTCATCCCTGTTGACGGCGGTCGTGGATCGCAGCAACGGGCTGTTATGGGGCAGCGTACTGATTTATCTGCTGATTGGAGCAGGTCTCTATTTTACCGTGATGACACGGGGAATTCAGATTCGCTATTTTGGCCACATGTTCAAACTGCTGCGTACCTCGCGGCAGTCCAATGGCGGGATCTCCTCCTTTCAAGCGCTCTCGACCAGCCTGGCGGCTCGGGTGGGAACGGGTAACCTGGCCGGGGTGGCGGTCGCCATTTACTTCGGTGGCCCAGGGGCCATTTTCTGGATGTGGATGACCGCCATGGTCGGCATGGCGACCAGTTTCGTGGAGTCCACGCTGGCGCAGGCCTACAAGACCGACCACGGCGACAACACCTTCCGTGGCGGCCCGGCTCGCTATATCGAGCGTGGCCTTGGGCTGCGCTGGCTGGCGGTGCTGTTTTCGATCTGTTTGATCATTGCTTTCGGCCTGGCCTTCAATAGCGTGCAGGCCAACTCCATTGCCCAGGCCATGGAGCAGGCGTTTGCCATTCCCACCTGGGCCATGGGCCTGGTGCTGATGGCCGTCGTGGCGCCGATCATCTTTGGCGGCTTGAAGTCGATTGCCAAGGTGGCCGAGCTGGTCGTGCCGCTGATGGCCTTGCTGTATCTGGTGTTGGCACTGGTGGTGGTGGCCCTGAATATCGCCGACCTGCCCGCCGCGCTGCTGACTATCGTGCAGAGCGCCTTCGGCATCGAGCAGGCCGCAGGCGGGGCCATGGGCTATGCCATTTCCCAGGCCATCATCAACGGTATTCAGCGCGGTCTGTTCTCCAACGAGGCGGGCATGGGCTCTGCTCCCAACGCGGCGGCCACGGCCAGCACCCGGCCGGATCATCCGGCGGCCCAAGGGTTCATTCAGATGCTGGGGGTCTTCCTGGATACGCTGGTGATCTGTACCGCCACGGCGGCCATCATCATCATGGCGGGCCCGGAACTGCTGGCCAGCGAGGAGAGCAACGGCATCCAGCTGACGCAGATGGCGCTCTCCAGCCATGTGGGCGAGTGGGGCGGCATGTTCATTGCGGTGGCGATTCTGCTGTTTGCGTTCACGTCCGTGATTGCCAACTACTCTTACGGTGAGTCCAACATCGAATACCTGGCTGGCCGCCGGGCACCGCTGGCGGTGATGCTGTATCGTCTGGCCGTGCTGGGCATGATCATGGTGGGCTCGGTGGCCAGCCTGGGAGCCATCTGGAATTTTGCCGACCTCTCCATGGGCATGATGGCGATCATCAACCTGGTGGCCATTCTGATGCTGTCGCCCATTGCCTTTGCGCTGTTCAAGGATTACGACGCGCAGTTGAAGGCAGGCAAGGAACCGGTGTTCGACCCCAGCCAGTTCCCCAAGCTGGCCAATAAGGTGGACCCCAAGGCCTGGCCCAAAAAGCCCTGAACGCGTCATGAAAACGCCCCGCCCGTGTTGCCGCCATGGCCACGGAGCGGGGCTTTTTTAAGGTCATTGCATTCTAGCGAGACAGTGAAGCCATTCCCGGAAAAGTGCGATGAACCTTGTTGATGGCGGA
>NZ_LFGT01000002.1:117913-151800 GCF_002078115.1 Halomonas sp. BC2
AGTGAGTGCCCCCAGGCCAGCCTGTGGGAGGCCAATTTCATTGGGCGACTGTCTGAGCAGGCACCCCTATCAAGCTGAGTGCTGGAATCATCGCGGGCTGAAGCTCCCTCCCGCAGCACTGAGTGCCTCCAGGCCAGCCTGTGGGAGGCCAATTTCATTGGGCGACTGTCTGGGCAGGCACCCCTATCAAGCTGGGTGCCGGAATCATCGCGAGCTGAAGCTCCCTCCCACAACCTGAGCAAGCACCTTGCCTGAATCACCTTGTGGGAGGCCAATTGATTCACGCGAGTCTGCGTAGAACCTTTTTTTATGGAGCACGATTCGATTTTGTCGAATGAACGGCGGAAAACGTTGCGCTTTTGCTTATTGGAAAGCGCCTTAGAATAGCGCCATCTCTTTAATCCTTGGCAAGGAATCTTACGATGGCAACCCGTACTCTGTTAGTCACGTCTTCCGTTCTGGGTGAAAACGGCCAGTCCAATGCGCTGGCGAACCATTTTCAGCAGCAGGCCGCTGCCCGTGGCGGCGTGGAGGTCAGCCACCGCGACGTGGTGGCCAATGCGCTGCCCCACCTGGACATCGAAGAGCTGGGCGCATGGCAAACCCCGGCTGACGAGCGCAGCGACGCCCAACAAGCACTGGCGGCCCGCTCCGATGAACTGCTGGCCGAGCTGCGTTCCCACGACGTACTGGTGCTGGCGGTGCCGATGTACAACCTCGGGATTCCTTCGCAGCTGAAGGCGTGGTTCGACCGCGTGCTGCGCGCTGGTGAAACGTTCCGCTATACTGAAAATGGCCCGCAGGGGCTGCTGGAAGGTAAGCGCGCCATCATCCTCGCGGCCCGGGGTGGTCAATACGCTGGCACCGAGTTCGATAGCCAGACCCCGCACCTGAAAACCATGCTGGGCCTGATGGGCATCAGCGATGTGGACGTGGTGTTTGCGGAAGGCCTCAACATGGGCGACGCCCAGCGTGATAGCGCACTGAAAGAAGCCTTCCAGGCCATTAATCAACTGGTGGATGGCCTGTAAGCCATCTCACCTTGGAGATCCCGCATTCGAGGTAGCCATGCCGCGTCCCGAGCTGTTGGAACAGATCTATACCATCGTCGATCAGATCCCGGCGGGACGGGTGACCACTTATGGGCGCGTGGCCAGCATGACCGAAGGGGCCACGCCGCGCATGGTGGGGTCTGCCATGCGACACTTGCCCGAGGGGCACCAGGTGCCCTGGCACCGCGTGATTGCGGCATCGCTGACGCTGGCCGACCATGGCGGCGCGGCGCGCCAGCACCAGAAGTTGCGTGACGAGGGCGTGGTGTTCGATGCCAGGGGCAGGGTGCCCGCCCATCTGGTATGGCCGGATTAGCGCAGCCGTTTTGGCATCTCATGCCAGGCGCGACGCTAAGCAGGATGCTCAATAAAAAGCCATCACGGCGGCCGGGGGCTTACTCTTCCCGTTTGGCGCCGGACTTCAGCGACCAGTCCCGCCAGCGCAGGTCGAAGAGATCCTTGCGACGGTCCTTGAGGTTGGTCACCGAGCCTTCTGCACGCACTACGGTCAGGCGGGTCAAATCCAGGTCCGAGAAGATGATCATCTCGGTATTGGGCGTGGTTTCGGCCAGCACCGCGTCATGGGGGAAGGCAAAGTCGGAGGGGGTGAACACCGCCGACTGGGCATACTGGATATCCAGGTTCTCGATGGACGGCAGGTTGCCTACGCTTCCGCAGATGACCACGTAGCACTCGTTCTCGATAGCTCGTGCCTGAGCGCAGTGGCGCACACGCAGGTAGCCATTTTTGGTGTCGACCCAGAACGGCACGAACAGAATGTCCATGTCCTGGTCGGCCAGCAGGCGGCCCAGCTCCGGGAATTCCACGTCGTAGCAGATCAGGATGCCGACACGGCCTGCATCGGTATCGAACACCTGCAGATCGTCGCCGCCTTCGATCACCCAGTCGCGCCGCTCCTGTGGGGTGATATGCAGCTTCGACTGTTTCTCCACCTCGCCGTCCCGATGGAACAGGTAAGCCACGTTATAAAGACGGTCGTCCTCGCCCACCTCGATCATCGAACCGCCGACGATATTGATGTTGTAGGACACCGCCATCCGCGACAGCTCGCTCTTGAAACGGTCGGTGAAGCCCGCCAAAAAGCGGATGGCAGCGGTCTGGTCTTTCTGCGCGGCGCGATCCTGCAGGCCCATCAGCGGCGTGGTGAACAGCTCCGGGAAAACGGCAAAATCACTTTGGTAATCCGAGAGCGCATCGACGAAATACTCGATCTGCTGAAGCGCTGCTTCCACCGAGGCAAACTCACGCATTTGCCACTGCACTGCGCCCACTCGAACCTGCGTCGGGCGGGTATCCAGCACGCTGTCGGCGGGTTCGAAGAGGATGTTGTTCCACTCCAGCAGCGTGGCGTAGCCACGCGACTGCTCGTCTTCCGGCAGGTATTTGCGCAGCAGGCGCTTGACCTGAAAGTCGTTGGCCAACTGGAAGGAGAGGATCGGGTCGTAGATCTCCTTGCGAGAGACCTTGTCAATGTACTGGGCCGGGGTCAGCTCGCCTGCATGCTGGTGATACTCGGGAATGCGCCCGCCGGCCAGGATGGCGCGCAGGTTGTGGGAGCGGCACAGCTCCTTGCGCGCTTCGTACAAGCGGCGGCCCAGGCGGTAGCCACGGTAGTCGGGGTGGATCAGGACATCCAGCCCGTACATGGCGTCGCCGTCGGGGTTGTTGAGAATGATTTCCCGGTGGCCGATCAGGTCGTCGTACTTGTGCGGGTTGGAGAACTCGTCGTAATCCACTTGTACCGTCAAGGCCACGCCCACCAGCACGCCGTCGTCTTCGATGGCAATCTGACCGTCAGGAAACTCCTGGATCAGCTTGGCAATGGTGTGCTCGGGCCAGACGCCACCAATATCATGATACACCGCGTCCATCAGCGACTTCAGTTGCTCGTAATCGTCGCTACTCAGGTTACGCAGATTAAGGTGCAGTTCTTCCAGGGACATAGGTCAGGGGTTCCCATTCAGCGAATGAAGTTAGCCTATTGTATCATTGCTGGGCGCTGCTCGTTTTACTGGCCG
Source organism: Halomonas sp. BC2 (assembly GCF_002078115.1). Taxonomy (NCBI): domain Bacteria; kingdom Pseudomonadati; phylum Pseudomonadota; class Gammaproteobacteria; order Oceanospirillales; family Halomonadaceae; genus Halomonas; species Halomonas sp. BC2. The sequence continues at coordinate 121,005 of NZ_LFGT01000002.1, forward strand.
CCACGCGGCTGACCAAGGGGCGGGTCAAGGTCTGCGCCATGATCACGCCTGCCAGGATCAGCAGCCCGCCAATGAAGTGGAAGCCCGCTACCCGCTCACCCAAAAACGCCATGGCAATCAGGGCGCTGAACAAGGGCATCAGGTTGATGAAAATACTCGACTGGTTGGCCCCGATCTGACGGACGGCCCGCATCCATAGGAAGGTAGTGATCACCGAGGCCGGAATGCCTGCGTAGAGAATCAGCCAGACGTTGCTGCTATCCACTGGGGTCATGGGGCCCATCAGGTACGCGGGCAGCAGGAACAGCACGGCAAAACAGACCTGGGCGTAAAGCATCACCCAGGGCGGAAGGTTCATGGCCCAGCGTTTCAGCATAACGCCATACAGCGCATAGCAGGTGGCTGCCACCACCATCAGCGCGTCGCCCTGGGCCACCTGCAGTTGCAGCAACGACAGCGGGTTGCCACGCCCCAGCAGAACCGTCACGCCAATGAAGGCCAGCACGCCGCCCGCCACGCCGCCCAGCGTGGGGGGCTCACGCAGAATCAGCGCGCTGAGCAGCACCGTCAGCAGGGGTACCATGGCCGCCAGAATGCCCATGTTGGTGGCGGTGGTGGTTTCGGCTGCCACGTAGGCAAGCCCCTGCCACAGGCCCATGCCCAGCAGCCCAAGCAGCGCCAGCTTCAGCCAGTTGCGGCGAATCTCGTCGCGGTGACGCAATACCGCAGGCAGCACGAAAGGGGTCATGACCGCCAACGCCAGCAGCCAGCGTAAGAAGGCGATGCTGCTGGGCGCGATGGCGCCGACCGTCAACTGGTTGATGGTCATGTTCCCCGACCAGATCAGCACGGTGGCCAGTGGGGGCAAGAAGTAGATCAATGGCATAGCGCATTCCCTTAAGACAATCCCTTATCGTTAGTCGGTTAATGTGACCTTCTTTTCCATGATGAGCAAGGGGGCAACGGCGGTAAAAGGCTGTACGCCGAAGGAACTATGTCATACGCTTGTTTGAATATGAGAGGCTTGTCGTTCTAACAACTCCAAAGGAGCGCCGTGATGCACGCTTATCCGCACCTTTTTCGCCCCTTGACCGTGGGCCACCTGACGCTGCCCAACCGGGTGCTGATGGGCTCCATGCACACCAACCTGGAAGAGGCCCCCAACGGCTTTGCACGTTTGGCGGCGTTCTATGCCGAGCGGGCGCGGGCGGGGGTCAGCTTGATCGTCACTGGCGGCATTGCGCCGAATGCCGAGGGTGCGGTGTTCCAGGGGGCACATGCGCTCACCGAAGCCAGCCAGCTCGAAGAGCACCGCCAGGTGGTAGATGCCGTTCACCAGGCGGGCGGACATCTGTGCATGCAGATTCTGCACGCCGGTCGCTACGCTTACTCCCCTGAGCTGGTGGCGCCTTCGGCGTTGCAGGCACCCATCAATCCGTTCGTGCCCCGTGCGCTGACCAGCGACGAGGTCGAGCAGCAAATTGCCGACTACGTGCGCTGTGCCACGCTGGCCCAGCAGGCGGGCTACGATGGGGTCGAAGTGATGGGCTCCGAGGGGTACCTGATCAATCAGTTCATTTGTCGCCGCACCAACCACCGGGACGATGAGTGGGGCGGTGACTTCGCAGGGCGTATACGCTTTGCGGTGGAGATCGTCAGACGCGTTCGTGAAGCCGTGGGCAACCGCTTCCTGATCATCTTCCGGCTGTCGATGATCGACCTGGTGGAGGAGGGCAGCACTTGGGAAGAGGTCGTGCAGCTTGGCCAGGCCATCGAAGCGGCGGGCGCCAACCTGATCAATACCGGCATTGGCTGGCACGAAGCGCGGGTGCCCACCATCGTCACCAGCGTGCCTCGCGCAGCCTTCAGCGAGGTGACCAAACGGATTCGCAGCGCGCTGTCGATCCCGCTGATCACCACCAACCGCATCAATATGCCCGATGTGGCCGAGCGTCTGCTGGCGTCAGGGCACGCGGACATGGTCTCCATGGCGCGGCCTTTCCTGGCAGACCCTGAATGGGTGCAGAAGGCCGAGGCCGACAAGGCCGAAGAGATCAATACCTGTATCGCCTGTAATCAGGCGTGCCTCGACCATACTTTCATGGGCAAGCTGACCTCTTGCCTGGTCAATCCGCGTGCATGCCACGAAACCGAACTGCCTTTGGTGGCTGCCGAGTCTCCCAAGCGAGTGGCCGTGGTCGGCGGTGGGCCTGCCGGGCTTGCCACCGCCGTGGAAGCCGCCCGCCGAGGTCATCGGGTGGTGCTGTTCGAACGGCGCAGCGAGCTTGGCGGGCAGTTCAACTTTGCGCGCAAGATTCCGGGCAAGGAAGAGTTCAACGAAACGCTGCGCTACTTCCGCGTCATGCTTGAGAAGCACGGCGTGGAGGTGCGCTTGAATACCGAGGCCACGCTGGAGGCGCTGGCTGCCTTCGACGACGTGGTGCTGGCCACCGGCGTGACGCCCCGCGAGCTGACCCTGCCCGGCGCCGACCATCCCAGCGTGTTGAGTTACGCCGAAGCCATCGAGCAGCCCGAGCGCGTGGGCCGCCGGGTGGCCGTGATTGGTGCCGGAGGCATTGGCTTCGATGTATCGGAACTGCTGGCGCATCATGGCCACCCGACCCTGGATCTGGCGGCCTGGTGCGAAGAGTGGGGCGTGGACCTCACGGTGAGTGAGCCAGGCGGGCTGAAAGCCCCCACACCGCCCGTCTCGCCACGCAGCATCGTGATGTTGCAGCGCAAAAGCTCCAAACCGGGTAAAAATCTGGGCAAGACCTCGGGCTGGGTACATCGCGCGTCGCTCAAACAGCGTGGGGTGCGCACCCTGACCGGCTGCGAGTACCTGAAAATCGACGATGCCGGGCTGCATGTTCGTCAGGGTGAAGAGGCGCAGGTGCTGGCGGTGGACACCATCGTAGTGTGCGCGGGTCAGGAGTCGGTGCGTGACCTGCTGGCGCCTCTGGAGCAGGCGGGCAAACGCGTGCATGTGATTGGTGGCGCAGACGAAGCGGCCGAGCTGGATGCCAAGCGGGCGATTGACCAGGGCACCCGTCTGGCTGCCACGATGTAGCGGCATTGAGCGCGTGACGTTAACGCTCAAATGACGATAGACTGAAGGTCAACCCTAACGACTAAGCCCTGTTAGGGAATTAAGGCGCAGGTGGCACCCGGCCTGCGCTGCACGACCGCCAGAGAAAAAGGATAATCGTCATGCCCTCGGAGTGTACCCCACGATTTTTAGCCAGTGACAACACCTCGGGTATTTGCCCGGAAGCGATGCAGTACCTGCTGGAAGCCAATCAGGCCGATGACCTGGCCTACGGCAACGACCGCTGGACTGCCCGTGCCGCCGACCGCTTTCGTGAGATGTTCGACTACGATTGCGATGTGTTCTTCGTGTTCAACGGCACCGCTGCCAATTCACTGGCGCTTTCCGCGATGGGGCGCAGCTACCACAGCGTGATTTGTCATGAGTTGGCCCACATCGAAACCGACGAGTGTGGCGGTCCGGAGTTCTTCTCCAACGGGGCCAAGCTGCTCACCTCCCCGGGTGCCAATGGCAAGCTGACCCCCCAAGGGATCGAGGCGCTGGTCACCAAGCGTAGCGATATCCACTACCCCAAACCCAAGGTCGTGTCGCTGACCCAGGCCACCGAAGTGGGTACGGTCTACTCCCGTGAAGAGCTGTTGGCGATTCGCGCCATGGCCGACAAGCACGACCTGCGCCTGCACATGGATGGCGCACGCTTTGCCAATGCCTGCGCCAGCCTGAAGGCGTCACCGGCCGAGCTGACCTGGCAGGTTGGGGTGGATGCGCTGTGCTTTTCGGGCACCAAGAACGGCCTGGCGTTTGGCGAAGCCATCCTGTTTTTCAACCGGGAACTGGCCGAGGATTTCTCCTACCGCTGCAAGCAGGCGGGCCAGCTCGCCTCCAAGATGCGCTATGTCTCGGCGCCCTGGCTGGGCCTGCTGGAAAGCGGCGCCTGGTTGACCAATGCCGAGCATGCCAACGCCATGGCCCGCTATCTGTCGGAAGGGTTGCAGGCGCTGCCTGGCGTCTCGCTGATGTTCCCCACCGAAGCCAACAGCGTTTTCGTTGAATTGCCTCCGCAAGCCATCGAAGCGTTGAAAGCGCGCGGATGGACCTTTTATACCTTCATTGGTGCGGGCGGCGCACGCTTCGTGTGCGCCTGGAACACCACCATCGAGCTGCTGGACCAGCTACTGGCCGACGTCAAATCCGTGCTGGAGTAAGCCGCCAGCAAGGCTCGTTCGTGGTCGTCGCGCCGCCTGCTCAGGCGGCGCGTTGCGTTGTTGGAGAGGATTCTTGTCAGCCCGGTGTTTTCAACGCAACTATTTTGCCTCGCCTTCGCTCATAGCCATATAAGACGCGGAAAATTGCGCTGCGTTGAAGGTTTCGTCATCACATTTTGCTAATGCTGACTACGCTGATAGAGCGACACTTCGCACGGCAGGCGGCCTGGGAATTTGGGTCAGGTGATGGCTGCCGGGGATGGGCCACAGGAGAGTTCCATGAGCATCTTTGATCACGTTCAAGACCGTTTTGCCCGCGTTCAGCAAGAGGACATGAGCCTGGAGGAGTATCTGGCGCTGTGCCGCCGTGATCCCAAGGTGTATGCCAGCGCCGCCGAGCGCATGCTGGAAGCCATAGGCGAGCCTGAGGTGATCGACACGGCGAAAGACCCGCGTCTGTCACGTATCTTTTCCAACAAGGTGATTCGCCGTTACCCTGCGTTTGCCGAATTTCATGGCATGGAAGAGGCCATTGAGCAGATCGTGGCCTACTTCCGCCACGCGGCCCAGGGCCTGGAAGAGCGCAAGCAGATTCTCTACCTGCTGGGGCCGGTGGGCGGCGGTAAATCGTCGCTGGCCGAGCGTTTGAAGCTGCTCATGGAGCGTATCCCGTTTTACGCTATCAAGGGCTCGCCGGTGTACGAATCCCCGCTGGGGCTGTTTTCACCGGAAGAGGACGGCAAGCTGCTGGAGCAGGAGTACGGTATTGCCAGCCGCTATTTGCGCAGCGTCATGTCACCCTGGGCCGCCAAGCGCTTGAAGGAGTACGGTGGGGATATCTCCCAATTCCGCGTGGTGCGGCTCTATCCCTCGCGCTTGAACCAGATCGCCATCTCCAAGACCGAGCCCGGTGACGAGAACAACCAGGATATCTCCTCGCTGGTGGGCAAGGTGGATATCCGCCAGTTGGAGCTCTACTCTCAGGACGATCCGGATGCCTACAGCTTCTCGGGCGGGCTGTGCCGCGCCAACCAGGGCCTGATGGAGTTTGTGGAGATGTTCAAGGCACCCATCAAGGTGCTGCATCCGTTGCTGACCGCCACCCAGGAGGGGAACTACAACCCCACCGAAGGCATGGGCGCGATCCCCTTCGATGGCGTCATTCTGGCCCACTCCAACGAATCCGAATGGCAGGCCTTCCGCAACAACCGCAATAACGAGGCGTTCCTCGACCGTGTATACATCGTCAAGGTGCCTTACTGCCTGCGCGTCTCCGAAGAGATCAAGATCTACCAGAAACTGCTCGAAGACTCGTCCCTGAACGCCGCGCCTTGCGCCCCGGATACGCTGCGCATGCTGGCCCAGTTCTCCGTGCTGTCCCGGCTGAAAGTGCCCGAAAACTCCAGTATCTACTCCAAGATGCGGGTCTATGACGGCGACAACCTCAAGGATACCGACCCCCGCGCCAAGTCCATTCAGGAGTACCGCGACGCAGCAGGCGTCGATGAAGGCATGCAGGGGCTGTCGACCCGCTTTGCCTTCAAGATCCTTTCGCGGGTGTTCAACTTCGACAGCCAGGAAGTGGCAGCCAACCCGGTCCATCTGCTGTACGTGCTGGAGCAGGCGCTGGAGCGGGAGCAGCTGCCGTCGGAAGTATTCGAGCGCTACCTGGGCTTCATCAAGGAGTTTCTGGCCCCGCGCTACGTGGATTTCATCGGCAAGGAGATTCAGACCGCGTACCTGGAGTCCTACAGCGAGTATGGTCAGAACATTTTCGACCGCTATGTGACCTATGCCGACTTCTGGATTCAGGATCAGGAGTACCGCGACCCTGAAACCGGCGAGCTGTTGAACCGCCAGTCGCTGAACGAAGAGCTGGAGAAGATCGAAAAACCGGCCGGGATCTCCAATCCCAAGGACTTCCGTCATGAAGTGGTCAACTTCGTGCTGCGGGCGCGGGCGCAGAACAACGGCATGAACCCCAGCTGGCAGTCCTACGAGAAGCTCAAGGGCGTCATCGAGCACAAGATGTTTGCCAATACCGAGGAGCTTTTGCCGGTCATCTCGTTCAACGCCAAGGCATCCAGGTCCGATCAGAAGAAACACGAGGATTTCGTGGCGCGCATGGTGGACCGCGGCTATACCGAAAAGCAGGTGCGTTTGCTTTCCGAGTGGTATCTGCGCGTTCGCAAGTCCCAGTAGCCAGCCGGTTACGGGGGTGACCCTCACGATGGGCGGGCGCGGATGTTCAGCGCTCCCGCCTGAGGTATCAAGGAGGTCGAATGACCTACTTCATTGATCGCAGACCTAACGCCAAGCACAAGAGTGCGGTCAATCGGCAGCGCTTTCTGGAGCGTTACCGCAAGCACATCAAGCGTTCGGTCGAGGAAGCCGTGAACCGTCGCTCCATCACCGACATGGAGCGCGGCGAGAAAATCTCGATTCCCGCCAGAGACATCTCCGAGCCGGTGTTCCAGCACGGCAGCGGCGGCGCCCGCACCATCGTTTCTCCCGGCAACAAGGAGTTTCTGCAGGGGGACAAGATTCGTCGCCCCGGTGGGCAGGGCGGCGGCGGTGGCGGCGCGGGAGAAGGCGGGGCGGCCAACCAGGGGGAGGGCAACGACGAGTTTGCCTTCACCCTCAGCCGCGAGGAGTTTCTGGAATTCGTCTTCGACGGTCTGGAGCTGCCACACTTGCAGCGCAAGCCTTTGAAGTCGCTGGAAGAGATCAAGATGGTGCGGGCCGGGCTGGCCCGTGACGGCGTGCCTTCGCGCATCAGCATTACCCGCTCCATGCGCGAAGCCTACGCCCGCCGCATTGCCATGCGCGCCCCCATCAAACGGGCCTTGAAAGAGGCCGAAGAGGCGCTGGCGGCGGAAGAGCGCAAGGACCCCGTGCTGCGCAACCCGGCCCGGGTGGCGGAGCTCAAGGCCGAGGTGGAGCGGCTGGAGAAGCGCATCGAGGCGATTCCGTTCATCGATACCTACGACCTGCGCTATCACCAACTCGCCGCCCAGCCACAACCCTCGAGCCAGGCGGTGATGTTTTGCGTGATGGACGTTTCCGGCTCGATGACCCAGAACCACAAGGATATCGCCAAGCGGTTTTTCCTGCTGCTCTACCTGTTTCTGGAGAAGCACTACGAAAAGGTCGAGCTGGTGTTCGTGCGCCACCATACTGCCGCTCGGGAGGTCAACGAGGAGGAGTTCTTCTACTCCCGCGAAACCGGCGGAACCATCGTCTCCAGCGCGCTGACGCTGGTAAATAGGATCATCGAAAAGCGCTACCCGGCAGGCCAGTGGAATCTATACGTGGCCCAGGCCTCCGACGGCGACAACTGGGACGATGACTCCAATATCTGCCGCGACTTGCTGGTCAAGCAGCTGATGCCGCAGCTGCAGTATTACGCCTACGTGGAGATCACTCCCCATGATCATCAGTCGCTGTGGCATGAGTATGAAACCGTGGCTGCCCAGTTTCCCGAGCGTTTTGCCATGCGCCAGATCGTCAATACCGGGGATATCTATCCCGTCTTCCGTGAGTTGTTCAAGCGCCGCTTGAGCCAGGAGCGCTAGCGCGCGTTAAGGAGTGGGCCATGAGTGTCGACCGCAACCCCATCGCGACGGGTTCCGACTGGAACTTCGGGATTCTGGAGCGCTTTGACGAAGCGCTGGCGCGGCTGGCTGACGAGTATCGGCTGGATACCTATCCCAATCAGATAGAAGTGATCACCACCGAGCAGATGATGGATGCCTACGCCAGCGTGGGGATGCCGGTGGGCTATCACCACTGGTCGTTTGGCAAGCAGTTTCTGGCCGTGGAACAGGCCTACAAGCGGGGCCAGATGGGCCTGGCCTACGAGTTGGTGATCAACTCCAACCCCTGTATCGCTTACCTGATGGAGGAGAACACGTTGATGATGCAGGTGCTGGTGATTGCCCACGCCTGCTACGGCCATAACTCCTTCTTCAAGGGCAACTACCTGTTTCGTACCTGGACCGATGCCGAGTCCATCGTCGATTATCTGGTATTTGCCCGCAAGTACATCGCCCAGTGCGAAGAGCGCCACGGTTCCCACGCCGTGGAGCAACTGCTGGATGCCTGCCACGCCCTGCAGAACTACGGGGTCGACCGTTACAAGCGGCCTTCGCCCATGTCGGCCGAGGAGGAGGCCAGGCGCCAGGAGGAGCGAGAGGCCTACCTGCAAACCCAGGTCAACATGCTCTGGCGTACCATTCCCGAGCCGCCGACGGGTGCTGTGCCGCTACCCGGGGCGCTGCACAGCGACGATGACCCGTTAGGACTGCACAGTGGCGGGCGCTACCCCTCGGAGCCCCAGGAGAACCTGCTCTACTTCATCGAGAAGAACGCGCCACTGTTGGCCCCTTGGCAGCGGGAGATCGTGCGCATCGTGCGCAAGCTGGCGCAGTACTTCTACCCTCAGCGGCAAACCCAGGTAATGAATGAGGGCTGGGCGTGCTTCTGGCACTACACCCTGATGAATCGGCTCTATGACGAGGGCAAGGTGGACGAAGGGCTGATGCTGGAGTTTCTGCAGTCCCACGCGGCGGTCATCAATCAGCCTGGGTTCGATAGCCCTTACTACAGCGGCCTGAACCCCTACGCGCTGGGCTTTGCGATGTTCATGGATATCAAGCGTATCTGCGAAGACCCCACTGCCGAAGATCGCGAATGGTTTCCGGACATTGCCGGCAGCCCCTGGCGAGCCACGCTGGAGTTCGCCATGCGTAACTTCAAGGACGAGTCGTTCATTCAGCAGTTTCTATCACCCAAGGTGATGCGTGACCTGAAGCTGTTCATGATCGTCGACGACGACCAGTCGGAAATGTTGGAAGTGGCGGCGATTCATGACGAACGGGGGTATCGGCGGGTGCGCGAAGCGCTATCGACCCAGTATGCGCTATCGGTACGCGAGCCCAATATTCAAGTGGTGGAGGCCGACATTCGGGGGGATCGTTCCCTGACACTGCATCACGTTCAGGACCATCGTCGTCCGCTGGCCAGAAGCGTGTATCCGGTGATTCGTCACCTTCAGCAGCTGTGGGGGTTTCCGGTGCACCTGGTGTCGCTGGACGAAGGGCGGGTGACTCGCCGCTACCAGTGGCCAGTAGAAGAAGAAAACAAGGAAAGCCATCCCTGAAAACAGTGACCCCGCGGCGAGCGCGGGGTCCAGGGCATTAGCCTTGTGCGGTCCAGGACTGGCACCAGCCGTCCGGCTCGACACTGCTTTCCGGGAACAGCTGGCAGCCTTCGGTGCCTTCCACGAAAAACATGCAGTTGGAGCACAGTTCACCCTCTTCGAAAGCCGGGTGGTCGCTGGCGTCGCTGGCATTTTCAACGTAGTTCAGTGCCTGGGCCGTCGGTGAGGACGGGTCCAGACGGGGCAGCTCCTGAGCAAAAGCAGTTTTCGACAGGATACCCGCACCAAACGGCAGGGCAGCAAGCCCCAGCACGCTGTTACGCATGAACTTACGACGGCTCTGATTAGCCATGGTGTCTCCTTATCGCCACGGTTTGACGGTGTGCTACGGTGATCGGGTGGTGGGCCACCTCTATAAAACTCCGACAGCGAAACGCTGCTGGAGATCTCTAGTACATGCTAGCGCAAGCGTAAAATTAGTGCGAATAACCTTATGAAAAGCGCGACAATTGACCACGCTGGTCGGCAAGGCTTGGCCCCGCCGGGCAGGCTGCTATACTCGCTGCGTCGTGCAGTATTCATCTTACCGCCACTCATTTGCGAGGACGCCATGCAAAGCGCAGTCATCCTGATCAATACCGAAAAAGGCCAGATCAAGGCCGTGGCCGAACGCCTGGCCGATGTGGAAGGCATCAGTGAGGTGTACTCCACCTGCGGCCGTTACGATCTGGTGGCCATTGCGCGCACCCGCGATTTCGAAAGCCTGGCCGAGCTGGTGACCGAGCGGTTGAATGCCGTGGAAGGCATCAGCGATACCGAGACGCTGAACGCCATGCAGGTCCACTCACGCCATGACCTGGAAACCATGTTTTCCGTTGGTTGGTAACGCCCCGGCTTTGCAAAGCCAATGAAGCGAATGATGAAACGCCGCTGATAAGGTGTTTACAAATGTCACGAGCGACGGCCAGGCAAGGCGAAATCAGCCGAAAAAGCGGAGTTTACGGGCTGTAAATGAGCATTTTGAGATTGATTTCAACGCCGCATGGCCAAGCGCAGTAGTTTGAAAACACCCTCTGATAAGGCGTCTTGAAAGATAGCAGGGGAGTCCTCCGTTGGCTAAATCACTTTTGCGCTGGCGTCGTCAAGGGCGACGCCTGGGCATTGCCGTGCTGTTCGTGCTGGTCGGTACGGGCTTGTGGGAGTATCAGGGGCGCCAGCACCAGCAGGCTTATACCTGGATGGGCGTACCCACCTGGGAAACATTGCACCCTACCAGCCTGCACCGTGTACTGCGTAACGATGGCTTTTTAGTGGGGTGGTCGGATGTACGGGTGGGGGCCTTGTGGGTCAGCTACCAGATAGAGGCCGTGCCTGAGGATGTGCGTATTGGCCCCAGGCCCAATTTCCAGCCAGACTGGCGCATGCTGTGGCCGGTGAGTACCGATAGCTATTCCGGTAGTGGCTACGACAGAGGACATCTGGCGCCCAACTACGCCATTGCTGCCGTGCATGGGCGCAGCGCGCAGGTGGACACGTTCTTGATGAGCAACATGCTTCCCCAGCGGCCGAATCTGAATCGCCAGCTCTGGCAGCGGCTCGAAGCCTCCGTCATGGATCACTTTGCCCCACGTTTCGATCGCTTGCAGGTGATTACCGGGCCGGTTTACCCCGAACGTTTCATGGATAACGTCTTCAATCGCGTGGGCTGGGTGGAAGTACCCGAAGCCTTTTACAAGATCATCGTGGCGCCCCACGATGAGACGCCCCTGGCGCTGGCGTTCATCATGCCCCAGGACGTGCAGGGTAATGAGCCGCTGAGCGACTACCTGGTGACCATCGATGAGATCGAAGCCCGCACGGGGCTGAACTTCTTCCCGAACCTCTCACCCCAGCTTGAAGCCGTGCTGGAAGGTGAGCTGCGTACCCAGGGGTGGGCGCTGGAGGAGGTGTCTCGTCGCCCAGGCCGGTTCCAGTAGTACGGTACGCTGCATGCTGGCAGGCCAAGGCGTTGCCCTGGCCTGCCGCTTGAGCGCAGACACGGCAATGCTTGAACGGCATTGGCTCGATGCGTATGAGATAAACAGGCAGAAGAGAAGGCAGGCAGAAGAAAAATAGTGGGGAAGAAAAAGTATCAGAGCAAAAGGGTATCAGAGAATAGAAGCATACAGATGAGGGTTTGCCAAAAGAGAGCGACTGATGAGGGACAGCAAACAGATAGAAACACATTAGATGGGATAATACGAAAGCAAGAGCGATACGGGGGCATCGATGGTGCCCAGGAGAGGACTTGAACCTCCACGACCGTACGGTCACTAGCACCTGAAGCTAGCGCGTCTACCAATTCCGCCACCTGGGCGTATCGACTCTTTCACTGCTGTACTGCTTTCACAATATATTCAGCTATTACGTCGGTGTTCGCATGGTGCCCAGGAGAGGACTTGAACCTCCACGACCATACGGTCACTAGCACCTGAAGCTAGCGCGTCTACCAATTCCGCCACCTGGGCGAACACGAACGTACTGCCTTTCTTTCACTGCTTTGCTTGCTGCTGCACCGTGCTGATTCATGAAAGGGGGTAACATGAAACAGTTGGTGCCCAGAAGAGGACTTGAACCTCCACGACCATACGGTCACTAGCACCTGAAGCTAGCGCGTCTACCAATTCCGCCATCTGGGCAAGTGGCGCGTATGATACCGAGGCTGTGGCTAAATGCAAGCCCCTGGGTGATTTTTTTAATGTAAAAAACCCGGGTTTGCAGCGCCAAGTGGTTGGGTGATTGAACGGGCGGCGCTATACTGCGCCCATGACCAAACAAAACATGACTTATTTCAACTCATCGTTAGTTGAACACGACGCCCTTCGAGGCGCACATGCCTTTCGCCCGCAGTGCACGCTGCCCGCGCTTTTTGTTCGCCTCCCGCAACCGTTATCAAGGATGTTGATCGCATGAAGTACTGGACGTTGAGTGATGATCCGCACGCCGAGCGCGAGGCGAAGAATTACGATAACCCGGCTCCCAGCCGTGAATACCTGTTGGCTGCCCTGGAAAGCTATGGCAAGCCGATCACCCATGAAAACATGAGCCGCATGTTGGGCATCGAAGACGAAGACCATCTGGAAGCGGTGCGTCGGCGTATGGCGGCCATGGAGCGCGACGGCCAGGTGCTGCGCGACCGCCGAGGCGCCTATGCACTGATCGACAAGCTCGACCTGATCAAGGGCAAGGTGCTGGGCCATCGGGATGGGTTTGGCTTCGTGCTGCGTGATGACGGCAAGAAGCCGGACCTGCTGCTGCCGCCCCGTCAGATGCGTCGCGTCTTCCACGGAGACCATGTGCTGGTACGCGTCAGTGGGCGAGACCGTCGCGGTCGAGAGGAAGCCACGATTGCCGAAGTGATTGCCCGCAATACCGAGACCATGGTGGGCGTATACCGCAGCAATACGCCGGAATTCGGGATTCTCATTCCCGAAAACCCGCGGATTACCCAGGAAGTGATCATCCCGCACACCGTTAGTGGTGGTGCCAAGGATGGTCAGGTGATCTCTGCCAGGATCGTCCAGCAGCCCGCCACTCGGGTTCAGCCGGTGGGTGAAGTGATCGAAGTGTTGGGGGAGCGTATGGACCCCGGCATGGAGATCGATATCGCCATCCGCAGCTACGACATTCCTGCCGAGTTCCCGCCGGAGGTGCAGGACCAGATCAGCGAAATCTCCGCTGAAGTGCTGGAAGCCGACAAGCAGCACCGCGTCGATCTGCGCGATTTGCCGCTGGTGACCATCGACGACGAGTCCGCCAAGGATTTCGACGATGCGGTGTGTGCCTGGAAGACCAAGTCCGGTAGCTGGAAGCTGGTCGTCGCGATTGCCGATGTTTCTCACTACGTGCGCCCTGGTACCGCGCTGGATGACGAAGCGCGCACCCGCGGCAACTCGGTCTACTTCCCGGGGCAAGTGGTGCCGATGCTGCCCGAGCTGCTTTCCAACGGTCTTTGTTCATTGAATCCGCACGTCGACCGGCTGGTGATGGTGTGCGAAATGAACATTTCCAGGACCGGTGCCATCAGCCGCTACTCCTTCTATGAAGCCGTGATGAATTCCCATGCCCGACTCACCTATAACAAGGTGGCGGCCATGCTGGACGGCGATAGTGAAGAAGGGGAGGCGCTGCGTCGGGAGCACGCCGAGCTGGTCAAGCCGCTCAAGAACCTGCATGAGCTGTACGGCCTGCTGCGCGCTGCTCGGGAAGAGCGTGGGGCAATCGACTTCGATACCACGGAAACGGCGATCATCTTCAATGAAGAGCGCAAGATCGAGAAGATCGTGCCGCGTAGCCGTAACGATGCCCACAAGCTGATCGAGGAGTGCATGCTGGCCGCCAACGTGGCGACGGCGCGTTTCCTTGACAAGCACGACCTGCCGGCGCTGTATCGTATCCACGAGCGTCCAACGCCTGAGCGGCTCGACAAGCTGCGCCTGTTCCTGAGTGAGCTGGGGCTTTCGGTGGGCGGCGGCGACGAGCCGACGCCTCAGGATTACCAGGCACTGCGGGAAGCGATTGCCGACCGCCCGGATGCCGACATCATCCAGACCGTGATGCTGCGCTCGATGAATCAGGCGGTCTATTCGCCGCAGAACGAGGGGCACTTCGGTCTTGCTTACCAGGCCTATGCCCATTTCACGTCGCCCATTCGGCGCTATCCTGACCTGCTGGTGCATCGGGCCATTCGCTCGGTGATTCGCGGGCCGCGTCAGACCGCCACCGTGGTGCGGGTAGAGGGTGCGCCGGTGGATCCGCCGAGCAAGTGGTGCCCCTACACCTTCGAGCAGATGCTGGAGCTGGGCGAACACTGCTCCATGACCGAGCGGCGGGCCGATGAAGCCACCCGTGACGTGGAGAGCTGGCTCAAGTGCGAATTCATGTCGGACAAGCTGGGCGAAACCTTTGAGGGCACCATCGCCTCGGTGACCCAGTTCGGGCTCTTCGTGCGTCTCGATGACTTCTTTGTGGAAGGGCTGGTGCACGTCACGTCACTGCCTTCCGACTACTACCACTACGAAGCCGAGAAGCATCGTCTCAAGGGTGAGCGCACCGGCACCACCTATCGCCTGGGCGATGGCCTGACCGTGCAAGTGGCGCGGGTGGACATGGATGATCGCAAGATCGACTTTGGTCTTGCCGATGACAAGCCGCGCCCGCAGCGTCAGCCGCGCAAGCGTCGTAGTGAAAGCTCTGGTGAAAAAGGTGCTGGAGCAGGAGCAAAGGCGGCTGCCGGTGAGCAGCCCGCCCGTCGTGGCCCGCGCCGTACGCGCAGCGGGTCGCGTAAACCATCTTCGAAAAAGGGTTGAGCATGAAATCGGCGTCGTCTCGACGTGGCCCACGCCCGGCTACTCGCACTTCTGTCCGTACGCCCGATGGGCTGGATCACGTCTATGGTGTGCATGCACTAGAGAGCCTGCTGGCACGGGGCGAGTCGCCCAAGGAGCTGTGGGTGCAGCAGGGCCCAGGCCAGCGTTTGCAAACGCTGGTGGCCGATGCCCGAGCCAGCGGTGCGGCGGTCAAGGAGCAGCCGCGTGACGTGCTCGATCAGTTGACCCAGGGGGCGGCGCATCAGGGGGTGGTTGCCTTCTGTGCACCCTTGACGGCAGAAGGAGAGGAGTCCTTGTGGCTCAAGCTCCGCGCCTGGCCATCGGATACGCCCCCCTTGCTGCTGGTGCTGGATGGCGTCACCGATGTGCATAACTTTGGCGCGTGCCTGCGCAGTGCCGATGCCTCGGGTGCCCATGGAGTGATCGTGGCCAAGGACAAGGCGGCGCCGCTCAACGCCACGGTCAGAAAAGTCGCCTGTGGTGCCGCAGAGGTGGTGCCGGTCTATCAGGTCACCAACCTGGCGCGCACGCTGGCCAGGCTCAAGGAAGAGGGCGTGTGGATCACCGGAACCGCCGGTGAAGCACAGGCCAGCGTGTTCGATATCGACTTCACCGGCCCGACCGCGCTGGTGATGGGAGCCGAAGGCAAGGGGTTGCGCCGGTTGACGCGGGAAGCGTGCGATCATCTGGCCAAGCTGCCCATGGCGGGGCAGGTGTCCAGCCTGAATGTCTCGGTGGCTGCCGGAATCTGTCTGTTTGAAGCAGTGCGTCAGCGGCAGCTTGCAAGTTAGCCTCCGTCCCACTAGAATGCTTGCGCCCGTTTATACATAAGCGGGCGTTCGTATTGGTAACCCCACTACGACACTGGTTTTATCTGCTTGATGTTCTTTTCAGCCATGCGTGGCTTGTCAAGGGCATTTCAGTCAACTCCTTGCTTCCCAGTCGCTGTCAGAGCATATGCTTCGGCACACTCAGGAAGCTGCCAAACCGCAAGGAGATTCCATGCGTCATTATGAAATCGTGTTCATGGTCCACCCGGATCAGAGCGAGCAAGTACCGGCAATGGTCGAGCGCTACACCAGCATCGTCACCGAAAGCGGCGGTACCGTGCATCGTCTGGAAGATTGGGGCCGTCGTCACTTGGCTTACCCGATCAACAAGATCCACAAAGCCCACTACGTGCTGATGAACGTTGAGTGCACCGGC
Source organism: Halomonas sp. BC2 (assembly GCF_002078115.1). Taxonomy (NCBI): domain Bacteria; kingdom Pseudomonadati; phylum Pseudomonadota; class Gammaproteobacteria; order Oceanospirillales; family Halomonadaceae; genus Halomonas; species Halomonas sp. BC2. The sequence continues at coordinate 136,995 of NZ_LFGT01000002.1, forward strand.
GAGACTCTCGAAGAAATCGAGAACATCTTCCGCTTCAACGACGCCATCATCCGCAGCCTGGTTGTGCGCTGCAAGGAAGCCGTTACCGAAGCTTCTCCGATGATGAAGCCGGCAGAAGAAAAGCGTCCGCGTCGCGAAGAAAAGCCGCGCGCTGAAGCTGAAGAAACTGCCTGATTCTATCCACTGCACGTTTTAAGGAGCTAGTCCATGGCACGTTTTTTCCGTCGCCGCAAGTTTTGCCGCTTCACTGCTGAAGGCGTCAAGCAGATCGACTACAAAGATCTCGACACGCTGAAGGCTTACATCACGGAAACCGGCAAGATCGTTCCGAGCCGTATCACCGGCACCAAAGCACGCTATCAGCGTCAGCTGGCGACCGCTATCAAGCGTTCACGCTACCTGGCACTGCTGCCCTACTCCGATAGCCACCAGTAAGCGTTTAACGTGATGCTGGCACTGGCAAGATGGCTGATGCGCGGAACGCCCTATGCCGTAGGCGGGGCGGCCTTGGCATCGCTGGTGCCCTGGCTGTTTTGGCTGGGCGCCGCCATTGCCGCACTGGTGACCTTGCGCAAGGGTTTTGCCCCTGCGCTGCCGGTCATCATCGCCGCTGCTCTGCCTGCCGGTTTCTGGTGGGCACAAGGTGACGTGATACCACTGGCCAGCGTTCTGCTGGTCACGCTGATGTCCGTCATCCTGCGCGAGCGGATGCGCTGGAGCGAAGCCTTGATCGTGGGCACATTGGCTGCCGCCGTCATGGTTCAGCTGGGCATCTTCAGCCCGCCGGGGGGCACCCAGCTCATGCTGGAGCAGCTGCGGGAGAGCTCTACCGAGATCGACCGTATGCTCACCGAGTTTGCCAACCAGGGCGTCGACACGACGGCCTTGGCTGCCATGGTCATCGGTGGTGTCACGGGGCTGGTCGTGCTGCTGGCCGCCATTATCTGTCTGGCGCTGGCCCGCAGCTGGCAAGCCGGGCTGTATAACCCCGGTGGCTTTCGCGAAGAGTTTCATGCGTTGCGCCTGAGCCCCCGTGAGCTTGCCGTTCTGGTGGTGTTGGGAGTGGCAGGCATGGCGCTTGGTGCGCAGGCGCTGGCGATGCTCTGCTGGGTTCCGCTGCTGATTGCCGGTATTGCGTTGGTGCATGGTTTTATTGGAATAAAGGGGATGAACGGGCTGTGGCTGGTGGCATTTTATGTGCTGCTGATCACGACCTGGCCCACGATTCTCATTGTGCTGCTGTTGGGGCTGATCGATACATTTGCGAACGTTCGCGCACGCCTTGCCCGCAGCAACTGACAAGAGGTTTACGAGATGGAAGTCATTCTGCTCGACAAGATTGGTAAGCTGGGCGGCCTGGGTGACAAGGTCACTGTCAAGCCTGGTTATGGTCGTAACTACCTGGTGCCTTACGGCTTAGCCGTACCGGCCACCAAGGACAACATCGAAGCGTTCGAAGCGCAGCGTGCCGAACTCGAAGCGCAAGCCGCTGAGCGTAAGGCAGAAGCCCAGGCGCGTGCCGAGCAACTCAACGACATCGAGCTGTCGTTGGTGTCCAAGGCAGGCGACGAAGGCAAGCTGTTCGGCTCTATCGGTCCTCGTGACCTGGCCGACGCGATCTCCTCTGCGGGAATCGACGTCGCCAAGAGCGAAGTACGCATGCCGCAAGGCCCGATTCGTCAAACTGGCGAATACGACATCGACCTCCACCTGCATGCAGAAGTGGACGCCGTTGTACGCGTGGTTGTTGTCGCCGAGTAATCATACTCGCCAACGCTGACGCCTCAAAGGGCGCGGGTTCTCCCGCGCCCTTTGTCTTTTTAGGTACTTTGTCTTTTTAGGCCCTGGGGCTCTTTTGGCAAGGGGCGACACAGCAGGCTTATAAAGCCTTCCCTTTGCGTGGGGCCAGTGGTGTTATCCGAGCCGCACGGCTAAGATAAGCGCCGTTGGCTATCGGGTAATTGTTAAGGAGCTCGCAATGCAGGACCAGCCTTCTGCTGATCAGGAAACGGCAGCGTTAAAACTGCCACCGCATTCATTGGAAGCGGAGCAGTCGGTGTTAGGCGGGCTCATGCTGGACAACCAGGCGTGGGACAACGTCTCCGAGCGTCTGGTGGCTGACGATTTTTACCGCTATGAACACCGGCTGGTGTTCAATGTGATGACGCATCTGGCCGAGTCGGGCCAGCCGCTGGACGTCGTGACCCTTTCCGAAGCGCTGGAAGCCCGTGACCAGCTGGATACGGTGGGCGGGCTGAGTTTCCTGGCCGAGCTGGCGCGCAACACGCCTTCGGCCAGCAACATACGCGCCTACGCCGATATCGTCCGTGAGCGTGCCACGCTGCGTAAGCTCATCCGGGCGGCCAACCAGATTGCCGAAGGGGCTTTTTCGCCTCAGGGCAGGCCCGCCGACGAGCTGCTCAACGAGGCCGAGCGGCTGGTGTTCCAGATTGCCGAAGAGCGGCCCAAGACCGGTGGCCCCATTGGCATGAGTGACCTGCTCACCAAGGCCGTGGATCGAATCGATGAGCTGTTCAACCTGAAAGGGGAAATGACCGGCCTTTCCACCGGCTTCCGGGATCTGGATGAGATGACTTCGGGCCTGCAGCCTTCCGATTTGGTCATCATTGCCGGACGCCCCTCGATGGGTAAAACTACCTTCGCCATGAACCTGGTCGAGCATGCGGTCATTTCCAGCGACAAGCCGGTGATGGTGTTCTCCATGGAGATGCCCGCCGAATCGCTGATGCTGCGTGTGCTCTCGTCATTGGGGCGTATCGATCAGACCCGCGTGCGTTCGGGCCAGTTGGAAGATGAAGATTGGCCGCGGCTGACCTCGGCGGTGAACCTGCTGAAAGACAAGCAGCTGTTCATCGATGACACGGCGGCCCTGTCACCCAATGAGATGCGCTCACGGCTACGCCGGGTGGTGCGTGAGCACGGCAATATTGCCCTGATCATGATCGACTATCTGCAGCTGATGCAGATTCCTGGCTTTAACGAAAACCGCACGGGCGAGATCTCGGAAATTTCGCGTTCGCTGAAAGGCCTGGCCAAGGAGTTCCAATGCCCGGTGGTGGCGCTTTCCCAGCTGAACCGCTCGCTGGAGCAGCGTCCCAACAAGCGCCCGGTCATGTCGGATTTGCGTGAATGTGTCACGGGAGACACGCGGGTGATGCTGGCAACCGGAGAGCGCTTGCCGATTGGTGATCTGGTCGGGCAAACGCCGGACGTCATATCGCTGGGTGAAGATGGCAAGCTGCGCCGCTCGACGACGGATTTGGTGTGGTCAGTGGGCACCAAGCCAGTATTCGAGGTTTGTTTGGCTAGTGGACGGCGTATACGTGCAACAGCCAGGCATCGATTGAAAGCGCTATGGGATTGGAAAACGGTGGCCGAGCTCAAGGTGGGGGATCGCATCGCCTTGGCCAGACAGTTAGCGCAGCCTGAGCATCCGGTCGTGTGGGAGGAGCATGCGCTTATCCTGCTGGCCCATTTGCTGGGTGACGGCAGCTATGTCAAAGGGCAGCCGCTGCGCTATACCACCGCTAGTGAAGCGAATAGCGACGTTGTGAAGCGCTGCGCAGAGCAGTTTGGCTCGACGGTGACTCGCCATGCGGGACGCGGCAACTGGCATCAACTCGTCATTGCTGGCAATGGCAATCGCTGGCACGCCCAGGGAGTGGGTGCCTGGTTGAAATCGCTGGGTATCTTTGGGCAGCGCTCTGCAGAAAAATATATTCCAGGTGACATCTTCAGGCTGTCCAATCAGCAGCTCGCGCTGTTCATGCGTCATTTGTGGGCCACCGACGGCAGCATTACGACAGATAAAAATGGGCGCACACGCGTCTATTTTTCTACGGTTAGCCGTCGGCTTATCGATGATGTCAGTGCTCTGCTGCTACGTTTCGGTATTGTGACCCGAATCCGCCATGTCGTGTCAGGAGAGGGGAGTGGTTGGTATACCGCCGACGTGTCGGGAAGCGATCAACAGCAGCGCTTTGCACAGAATATTGGGGCTTTTGGGCATCAGGTGGCGTCGTTAGCACCGCTGAAAGCGGCATCCGTCGTGGCGAACACCAATATCGATACCTTGCCCCAGGAGGTGTTCGAGCATGTCAAACAGGCCATGCTTGCTAAAGGCGTGAGTCACCGGAAAATGGCTGCAATGCGTGGCACATCTTATGGCGGCTCGTCCCATTTTAGCTTTGCTCCTTCCCGGGAAACCCTTGGCAGCTATGCAGATGCGCTGGGCGATGTGGCTTTGGCACAGATTGCCTCCAGCGATCTCTTTTGGGACCAAGTCGTCGAGATACGCCCTTGCGGTGAAGAAGAGGTCTTCGATTTGACCGTCCCCGGTGACGCGTGCTGGCTAGCGGATGGCATCGTGAGCCATAACTCGGGCGCGATCGAGCAGGATGCAGACGTCATTGCCTTCGTGTATCGCGACGAAGTGTATAACCGCGATAACCCGGATAACCAGGGCCTGGCCGAGCTGATCATTGGTAAGCAGCGTAATGGCCCCATTGGAACGGTACACATGGCCTTCATAGGCAAATACACGCGCTTCGAAGATCTGGCGCCGGATAGTTACGGTGAAGCCTTCGGCGATTGACTTGAGGCTGAGGGGGGAGCACGTATAATGCGCTCCCCGTTGGCTGAGTCGTCTGGGTAACCCTCACTGGAAGGGCGGGATGAGAAGCGTGGGTCAATCGCATTGGTAGATAGACAGGAGTAACGCATGGCAGGTGGTTTTAGGCGCGGTAACCGTAAGCGGCTTCCCAAGCTGGAAGGTCGGGGTGAGCTCCAGTCGTTAGAGCGTGAAGGTCCCTTCAAGGAGTGGTTGGGCATGCCCGACCTTTACCGCTACCACCTGGTAGTGGAAGGGGAGCAGTACAGCTACCAGACAGAAGATGCGGAATTACCGGTCACCATTGGCGACAAGGTCGTGTTCCGTTACAAGGAAACCAAAGGGGGCAACTGGATCGATCGCAATTCCCTAGGCAAGGCCATCGACCCCTCGGAATATCAGTAACACGACACACATCTTGACGTTTCGGTCAGGAACTCTTTTCTGTTATTGCCCTCTTAGAGAGATAGTGCCAGGGTAATATGATTGTCATGGGGCAAGGGCATGCTGTGCTCCATGGCAATGACCAATAACAGGAGGGAACCATGGAACTTAAAGAGCTTAAACAGTTCGTCGAACGTCATGACAATTTTGAAATTCGAGTAATCACGCACTCGGGCAGCCGGTTTTATCAGGTCGAGCTTGAAGATGTCGAGGGTGAGCGCCATATGCTGACCCAGCGTGGCAAGCCCATGCTGTTTCGTTCGCTGGACGATGTCTACCTCGAACTCAAGCGGGCAGGTATCCACCGGGCGTATCTTGTGCAGCACGTGCCTCAGGATGAAGTCATTGGTCGCGACGCCCACTACAGCGCGCCGCTGACCTCGCGTATGCCGCTGGTATTCTGACGCCCAGGCATCACTGATTGCGCGAGCGTGACCCGCATTTTTCCCACCATTGGCCCAGCCGAATTCGGCGACGGGCAAAGAACCGATAGCCTGCATCCATGACGGCGCGCAGGCCAGGCAAGCAAGACAGTCTTACCAGCCGCCTGTAGCCCAACACGGCATACAGGGCCCGGCTGGCATCCATCCCCACATACCAGTTTCCCTGCTGATCCTGAAGATGCAGTTGCCCCATCATGGCCTCGAAGCTGAGCCCCAATGCGCCGGGATCGAAATCCTCGTGCTGAATATCGACCAGACGAATGCGCTGGTGGTGGCGATGTTTGGCTAGCCAGGCCACTTCGACGCGACAAAAGGGGCAGTGTCCATCGTGGTAGAGCGTGACCGGTGGTTCGGCATGCAGCGTTGCGAAACGGCTCATGAGGAGCGCTCCTCGTGGGTGTACCCTTGGGTGTGAACGGCTTGCCCGTAATCGGCGGCAGTGGGGAGCGATGCCAGGAACTGTTCTGCCTGCTGACGCATGGCGTCGCGTTTTTCCTCTTTCATGCGTGCCAGCGAGCCGTAGATCAGCTTCATGCGTGGATTCCGATTGAGCTGTTCGGCATGGGTCTCCAGAAAATGCCAGTAGAGACTGTTGAGCGGGCAGGCCTTGGGGCCGGTGACCAGCTTGGGGGAGTAGCGACAGTGCTGGCAGTGGTCGGACATCTTGTCGATGTATTTGCCGGAAGCGCAGTAGGGCTTGGAGCCCATCAAGCCGCCGTCCGCGTGCAGCACCATACCCAAGGTGTTGGGTAGCTCGACCCACTCGCAGGCGTCGGCGTAAACGGCCAGGTACCAGTCGCACAGCGCCTCTGGCTTGACCCCGCAGAGCAGGGCGAAGTTGCCCGTGACCATCAGGCGCTGAATATGATGCGCGTAGCTGTGGTCGATGGTCATCTGGATGGCGCGTTGCAGGCAGCGCATGTCGGTCTTCGCATCCCAGTAGAAGGCGGGCAAGTCGCGCTGAAAACCCAGCTGGTTCTCTCGTTTGTAATCCGGCATGCGCGTCCAGTAGAGGCCGCGCACGTACTCACGCCACCCGAGAATCTGCCGTATGAACCCTTCCACGGCGTTGATCGGTGCCTTGCCTGCCTGATATTGCGCAGCCGCTTCTTCGCACACTTCGAAGGGCGTGAGCAGGCCAATGTTCATGGCAGCAGAGAGGCGCGAGTGGTACAGGTAGGGTGACTGGTCGCTGATGGCATCCTGATAGCGGCCAAAGTCGGCCAGCCCGTGGGTGATGAAGTGCTTCAGGTCCACCAGTGCTTGACGTCGGGTGACCGGCAAATTGAAGATCTCGATCTCGCCCATGTGCTCGGGGAACCACTCGGCGGCATTGGCCAGCGCTTCCTGAGTGGTTTCATCCTGCCCGTGCGCGGGGAGTTCAGGGAAGCTCAGCCCAGGCTGGACGGGTTCTCTGTTATCGTGGTCGAAATTCCACTGTCCGCCCATGGGGGCGTCGCCTTCCATCAGTAGCCCGGTACGTTTACGCTGTTCCCGGTAGAAGTATTCGAGGCGGATTTGCTTACGCCCCTTGGCCCATTGGGCAAAGTCGTCTGGGGTGGTGAAGAAGCGGTCGTCTTCCAGGATTTTCCAGGGCAGTGAGGCGGCCTGACGCTGCTGCATGGCGTTCCACAGCCGCCACTCGCCGGGGCGCGTCACACGAATTTCATCGCACTGGTACTGTCTTGCCAGCCGCTCGGCTTCATCGATCAATGATTGGGTGTTATCCGCATCGTCCATGCGGCTGTAATGAACGTTGAAGCCCTGGTCGCGCAGTTGTTGGGCAAAATGTCGCATGGCGGCCAGGAAGAGGCCGATCTTGTGTATATGGTGAGGGACGTAGCGTGCTTCTTCAGCGACCTCACAGAGCGCCACCACCGCGCCTTCAGGGGCCTGGCGAAGGGTAGGCAGGGTCAGGGAAAGCTGGTCGCCCAGAATGAGTAGCAAAGGCTTGGACATGGGTTGGCCTACAGTTATACAAATTATGTTGATAGTATAACTTTATCCCGCGTCTTTGCTGAAAAGTGATAAGATTTAGACCATTGTGAATGATCGACAGCCCCCAGGAGTAAGTGAGATGGCCGACAGCGTTGTAAAGGATCAACCAGGTGAAGGGCGCTTGGCCCACGCGCCAAGCAGTCATCCTCCGGTTGCCCCCGCCAAGGTGGGCGTGGTGCTGGCCAATCTGGGGACGCCCGATGCGACTGACTACTGGTCCATGCGGCGCTATCTCAACGAATTCCTGTCGGATAAGCGGGTCGTGGACTATGCGGGTTGGAAATGGCAACCGCTGCTGCAGCTCATCATTCTGACCAAGCGCCCCTTTACGTCGGGCCATGCCTACAAAAGCATCTGGAACACCGAAAAAGACGAGAGCCCGCTGCTGACCATTACCCGTGCACAAACGGAAAAGATGACCGCCCGGCTGAAAGCGCTGTATGGCGACAGTGTCGAGGTCGATTTCTGCATGCGCTATGGCAACCCTTCCACGGAAAGCGTGCTGAATCGCATGAAAGAGAAGGGCTGCGAGCGCATCGTGTTCTTCCCGCTCTACCCGCAGTACGGCTCGCCCACCACGGCTACCGCCAACGATCAGGCGTTTCGCACGTTGATGAAGATGAAGTGGCAGCCCTACCTGCGCACGGTGCCGGCCTACTTTGAACACCCGGCTTACATCCAGGCGCTGGCCAACTCGGTGCAAGAGGCGTACGACGGCTTTGAAAGCCGTCCCACCAAGCTCGTGGCCAGCTACCACGGTGTGCCGGAACGCTATCTGATGGAAGGCGACCCCTACCATTGCCAGTGCCAGAAAACCACGCGCCTGCTGCGTGAGCGTCTGGGGTTGAGCAAGGAGGAGGTCGATACCGCCTTCCAGTCACAGTTTGGCCCGGAAAAGTGGGTAGGCCCGCAAACCGTGGATCATGTGGCCGAGCTGGCCAGGCAGGGCCACAAGCACATTGCCATTCTGTCACCTGCTTTCTCCTCCGACTGTGTGGAAACCCTCGAAGAGATCAAGGAGGAGATTCACGACAGTTTCATGGAGGCCGGTGGCGAGACGTTCAGCTATATTCCTTGCCTGAATGATCGCGATGATCATATCGATGCCCTGTTGGCCGTGGTCAATAATGAGCTGTTGGGCTGGTTGCCCGTGCCCGCTCCGTAAGATTTCTGCTCGCGCTGACGCCGCTTTGGCCACTGCCCGAGCTTTTTTTATGCCAGCGAGGTGGCTGGAGTTTTTCGAAAGGCTGGTATAAGGTTTGTGCATATAAAATCACATTTATTCAACGTTTAAGCGGCACATGTCGTACCATGCGCCGCTTGCGGGAATAGTTTGCGCTTATTTTAGGGAGAGAACGCCGGATGCAATTTGCCGTTTTAATAGGCTTCGTGCTGGCAGCGTCGTCACCGCTGCTCAACCTCTGGTGTAGGGAACGAACCAGCCTGGTGCTGGCGCTATTTCCAGCGCTGATGGCCGCGTGGCTGATTGGCCAGGCCCCGGTGGTGCTGAGTGAAGGGCCGCAGCTGCTGGAGTGGGCGTGGGTGCCGTCGCTGGGGATCAGCCTGAGCTTTTTGCTGGATGGCTTGTCGCTGCTGTTTGGCCTGCTGATTTCCGTCATCGGTACTTGCGTACTGATCTATGCTGGCGGGTACTTGAAAGGCCATCCGGATATTGCCCGCTTCCATCTGGCGCTGGTGGCCTTCATGGCCTCCATGATGGGGCTGGTCATGGCCGATGGCCTGTTGACCCTGTTCGTTTTCTGGGAACTGACCAGTATCACCTCGTATCTGTTGATCGGCTTCAACCATAACGATATCGAGGCCAGAAAGTCGGCTCGCCAGGGCTTGTTCGTGACCGTTTCCGGTGGCCTTGCGCTGATGGCGGGACTGGTCCTGCTGGGTGTGGCCAGCGGCAGTTGGTCGCTGAGCGAGATTCTGCAGTCCGACGACAACCTGCGCGAGCATGCGCTCTATACGCCCATGTTGATCTGCCTGCTGCTCGGTGCGTTCACCAAGTCGGCGCAGTTTCCGTTTCATTTCTGGCTGCCGAACGCCATGGCGGCGCCAACGCCCGTATCGGCTTACCTGCACTCGGCCACCATGGTCAAGGCGGGTATCTACCTGCTGGCGCGCCTGCAGCCCGAGCTGGGCGGTACCGGCATGTGGGTGGGTATTCTCTCGGTGGTGGGTGCGACCACCATGCTGACGGGCGCCTTCCTGGCGATCCACCATACCAATATCAAGAAGCTGCTGGCCTACTCGACGATCATGGCGCTGGGCACCTTGACCATGCTGCTGGGCATTGGCTCCGACTATGCCATGACGGCGTTCGTCACCTTCCTGCTGGCGCACTCCATGTACAAAGGTGCGCTCTTCATGGTGGCGGGTATTCTGGACCATGAAACGGGTACCAAGGATGTCACGGCCATGGGGGGCTTACGGCGAGCCATGCCCGTGACGGCGACGATTGCCTTCGTGGCCGCGCTGTCGCTGGCCGGGGTGCCGCCGCTGTTCGGTTTCATTGGCAAGGAGCTGATGCTGGAGGCTGCCCTGGGCGCCGACAGCGTGCGCCTGATGCTGGTGCTGTTTGCGTTCTTCTCGGCCATTCTGACCATTGCCGTGGCGGCCATCATTGCGCTGCGCCCTTTCTTTGGCGCGCAGCATGCCACCCCCAAGGTCGCCCATGAAGCGCCGTTGAGCATGCTGGTGGGGCCAGCTCTGTTGGCCTGTGGCTCGCTACTGCTGGGGCTGGCGCCCGCGCTGCTGGGGGTGGATGCACTGCTGACCGCAGCGGCCACTTCGGTAGTAGGCGATGCGCTGACGGTTACCCTGTCGCTGTGGCACGGTATCAACGTGGCGCTGATCATGTCGCTGGTGAGCATGGCGCTGGGCTTTTTGCTGTTCAAGCGTTGGGACGAGGTGCGCAGCCATTTGGCGCGATTGGCACCGGTCATGCGCTATGGGCCGGAAGCAGGCTATGAAGGCTTCATGAATGGCGTCGTACGCTTCTCCGAGTGGCAGACCCGCATTCTGCAGAATGGCTACATGCGTAATTACATTCTGGTGATGCTGGTGGTGTTGATCGGCCTGATCGGTAATTCGATTCTGCTGCGCCACTCGCCCCAGCTGGCGCTGACGCTGGACGTGCGTTTCCATGAAATCATCGTGGTCGGTACCATGGCCATGGGGGCAATTTTTGCCACCATCTCGCGCTCGCGCCTGGGAGCCGTGGTGTCGGTTGGCATCATGGGCTTCTCGATTGCGCTGATCTTTATTCTCTTCAGTGCCCCCGATCTCGGCATCACCCAGCTGCTGGTAGAGACCATGACGGTCATTCTGCTGGTGCTGGTGCTGTTCCGCTTGCCGCGTTACTCCAACCTCTCGACCAGCCTCGAGCGCGTGCGCGATGGGGTCGTGGCAGCTGCCATGGGGGTCATGATCTTCCTGTTGATCATGACGGCATGGAGCATCGACCAGTTCGAAACCATTTCCACGTACATGGTCGAGAACAGCGCACCGCTGGCTCATGGGCGCAACATCGTCAACGTGATTCTGGTGGACTACCGTGCCCTGGATACGCTGGGCGAAATGTTCGTGCTGGCGCTGGCCGCCATTGGTGTCATTGCCATGTTGAAACTGCGTCACGATGGCCCCCAGGGCAAATCAGTAGAGGCGGAGAAGAGCAGCGTCAAGGAGCCCTACGATGGTTAAGTCAGGTACGATCATTCTCAATACGGCGGCACGCTTTTTAATGCCGCTGCAACTGATGTTCTCTATTTTCCTGTTGCTGCGTGGTCATGACGAGCCCGGCGGTGGCTTCATTGCCGGGCTGGTAGCGGCGGGGGCGTTTGCGCTTTATCTGTTTGCTTTTGGTGCCAGTGCCACCCGAGAAGTGCTGCGCATGGTCGACCCCCGCGACCTGGTCGGTGCGGGCCTGCTGTTTGGCATGATCTCGGTGGTGCCTGCCTGGTTCATGGGCGAACCTTTCTTGACCGCACAGTGGTGGACGATCCCAGGCATCGACTTCAAGGCCTCTACGCCGCTGATCTTCGATGTGGGCGTCTATCTGGCGGTGCTGGGTTCCGTCATGGGCATGGTCATGGCGTTAATGGAGGTGGACAAGGATGAGCCTTGAGCTGCATACCCCGGATAACATAGGAGGCTCCCCATGGAACCGTTAATGGCCCTGGCGATTGGTTTGCTGTACGCCACTGCCGTATTCATGATGCTGCGACGTTCGATCGTCAAGCTGGTGATCGGTTTGCTGCTGCTTTCCAACGGTGCCAACTTGTTGATTTTTACCACCGCAGGCATGACCCGTGGCGCACCCCCTCTGATTCCCGAGGGCATGCTGCAGCCATTGGGGCCCGTGGCTGACCCGCTGCCCCAGGCAGTGGTGCTGACCGCCATCGTCATCGCGTTTGGCGTGCTGGCGTTTGCCGTCGTACTGATTCGCCGCGCCTATGAAATCGTCAAGGCGGATGATTTGGACAAGATGAAGGATACCGACACGTGAGGCCTGAAGTCGCACTTCCCGTTTTGTTGCCTCTGCTTTCGGGGGCAATATCGCTGCTGTTCTGGCGGTCGCGGCCCATGCAGCGTTTTGTGGCCGTTGCCGGTAACGTTGCGCTGCTGGCGGTCAGTCTCTGGCTGTTTGTCGCGGTACTGAACGACGGCTATATCACCATGCAGATGGGCAACTGGCCCGCGCCATTCGGTATTACGCTGGTGGCGGACATGCTCAGTGCCGTGATGATCCTGCTGACCGGCATCATCGGTCTGGCCATGGGTATTTACTCATTGGCCACCACCGGGCGTGGTCATGAAAAATTCGGCTACTACCCGCTGATGCACCTGCTGCTGGCCGGTGTGGCCGGAGCCTTCCTGACCGGCGACATGTTCAACCTCTACGTGTGGTTCGAGGTGATGCTGGTGGCATCGTTCGCGCTGCTGATTCTGGGTGGCGAGCGTGCCCAGATGGAAGGAGCCATCAAGTATGTGACGCTGAACCTGTTGGCATCGGTGATCTTTCTGACCGCCGTCGGTCTACTGTATGGCACGGTCGGTTCGCTGAACATGGCCGATATCGCCCTGCGCATGGACGAAGCCGAACACAGTGGCATGGTGGAAGTGCTGGCCGTGATGTTCATGGTGGCCTTTGGTATCAAGGCGGCCGCGTTTCCGCTGTTTTTCTGGCTGCCCGCGTCCTATCACACGCCGCCCGTGGCGGTATCGGCGCTGTTTGCCGGGCTGCTGACGAAGGTCGGGGTGTACTCGCTGTTCCGCGTTTTCACGCTGATCTTCGATCAGACCATGGGCTATCTCCAGGACATCATGTTGTGGGGTGCAGTCTTGACCATGGTCACCGGCGTACTCGGGGCGGCGGCGCAGTATGAGTTCCGCCGTATTCTCTCGTTTCACATCGTCAGCCAGATTGGCTACATGATTCTTGGTCTGGCGCTCTATACCCCGCTGGCCATCGCCGGTGGCGTGTTTGCGATCATGCACAACATCATCGTGAAAACGAACCTGTTCCTGATCAGTGGTATCACGCACCGCTTGCAGGGTACCTATCAGCTCAAGAAGATGGGCGGGCTGTATCGCGAGCGCCCCTGGCTTGCCGTCGCGTTCTTCATTTCGGCTTTCTCGTTGGCAGGCATACCGCCGCTGTCCGGTTTCTTCGCCAAGTTCGTACTGGTGCGAGCAGGCCTGGAAGCGGGCGCCTATGTCGCCACCGGGATTGCTTTGGCCGTGGGCTTGATGACCCTCTACTCCATGGTCAAGATCTGGAACGAAGTGTTCTGGAAAGCCTTGCCGGAAGAGAACAAGGTGCCTGCAACCCAAACGCCCACAGGCGATGATGGCCGTATGCTCAAACCGAGCCTGTGGATGATGTATCTGCCGGTGATCGTATTGGCCATGATGTCGCTGCTGGTAGGTATTTTCGCCGAGCCCATCATGCAGGTCATGAATCAGATTGGCGATCAATTGATGAATCCTGCAGGCTACATAGAGGCCGTGCTCGGTGAGTCGGCGAATGTTATCGATGCGCTGCTGGAGTCGGCAGATGCGGGCGTGGATCAGGCGAGTGACGTTCAGGAGGAGGCTCCATGACCGGTGCAATTTGGAACTTGTTACTCGGCCTGGCCTGGGTACTGTTGAGCGGTGACTTCTCGGGCTTGAACCTGCTGGTAGGCATGGTGTTTGGTTATATTGCGCTGGTGTTGATCGAGCCTCAGGTCGAGGCGCTGAAGGGATACCCTTTACGAGTGCCGCGCATCATCGGCTTCATTGGCTTCTTCATGAAAGAGCTGGTGCAGGCCAATCTGCGCGTCGCCTTCGACATCCTGACGCCGCCGTGGCACATGCAGCCTGGGGTGATTGCCTTTCCGCTGGCCGCTCGCACGGAAATGGAGATCACCATGGTGGCCAATCTGATTTCGCTGACGCCAGGTACCTTGAGCCTGGACGTCTCCGATGATCGCCGTGTGCTCTATATCCATGCCATGTTCCTGGACGATGAAGATGAACTGAGACGCAGCCTCAAAGAGATGGAGCACCGAGCCCTGGAGTTATTTCGCTGATGGATACCGTGATTTTGATTAGCCAGGTCTTGATGGGCTGTGCCCTGATACTGACCTTCGTGCGCGTGGTGCGTGGCCCTAGCCTGCCGGACCGAGTGGTAGCGCTGGAGCTGTTTTCCACCACGGTCGTGGGGCTGGTGGGGGTGTACGCCATTCAGTCAGGTGTATCGAGCTTTCTGGATGCTGCCATCGTCATTGCGCTGATGGGCTTCCTGGCCGCCATCGGGTTTGCTCGCTTTCTGGAACGTGGAGGGCCGCGGGATGATTGATTTCGTCAAGGGAACGCTGGTTTTGACAGGTGCCAGCTTCATGCTGCTGGCCTCCATTGGTCTGCTGCGGCTGCCTGATTTGTTGACCCGTATGCACGCTACCACCAAGGCGGCTGCACTGGGGGTGATCCTGATCATGCTGGCGGCTGCCATGCACTTTGCCGAAGTAGGGGTGGTGGCGCGGGCATTCGCGATCATCGTCTTTATTTTGATTACCGCCCCCATCGCCGCTCACGTGATTGGCAGGGCGGGTTACTTCGTGGGCTCCCGCCTATGGAGCGGTACGGTAAAGGACGAGCTCAGGCCCAATTATGATCCACTCACCCATGAATTGAAGAGTGGGCTGGAAACCGAGGAAAACGCCAAGCGTCAACCTCGACCAACGGACCCTGATTGACGGCTAATCAACGAGTTAGCTAAAGGCCACCTTCGGGTGGC
>NZ_LFGT01000002.1:153648-181539 GCF_002078115.1 Halomonas sp. BC2
ATGGCTGTGCCAACGGAGGAATGCCTTTTACGCAATGCGCGCAGCGGCATACCATGCGCGCCAAATGATATACAATATATGTACTGTATAAGATATAGTGTCCATGTGTGAAAGCGTGGCGCGGTACTTTACGCGCAGCGAGATGGACAAATGAGACGAAAACAAGATCTACCGGAAAAAGACTGCGTTCAATGCCAGCGCCCATTTACCTGGCGGAAAAAATGGGCGCGCTGCTGGGAGGAAGTGCGTTTTTGCAGCGAACGTTGCCGACGCGAAGCCAGACAGCACAGCACGCCGAGGAGGCACGAGCATGAACAGCACGACTGATATCGTCTGGCTACAGGATAATCTCCGTGTAGCGGACAACCCCTTACTACATTTCAAGTCCGCCCCTGATCAACTGGTTTGCCTTTACGTACTGGACCAGGCGTGGTTGACCTCCAATATGGCAGGCGAGGAGACTTGCCGCCTTGGCCCGGCGCGCCTGCGCTTTTTATGGCAAAGCCTGATGGAGCTGCGAGGCGAGCTGCTGCAATTGGGCAGCGATCTGCTGGTACGTATCGGCCATCCCGCTGAAGAAGTGGTGGCCATGGCTACGCGTCTCAAGGCCCGGCAAGTGCTGGTCGCCGAGCACTCGGGCTGCGAAGAGCGGGCGCACATCGATCAGGTGGCCGAGACGCTGCCTGAGGGTTGTTCGCTGGTGCGTTCCGAAAGCGGCTACTTGCTTGACGCTGCGACACTGCCGTTTGCCCTGGAGGAGCTGCCCGCCAGCTTTTCGGCGTTTCGTCGCCATGTGGAAAAACATTGCGAGATCCCCGAGCCGCTCACCATGCCGGTGACGCTGCCCGGATGGCCAGACGACGCACCCCGCGGCTTCCCGCCGCTCAAGGACGTGTGCCAGCAGAGTGCGGCCTGGCAGCCAGACAAGCGTCAGGGTTTTGTATTCGTCGGCGGTGAATCCGCCGCCCGAGATCGGCTGCAGCACTATCTGTGGCGACAGAACGGCGCTGAGTCTTACAAGAAAACCCGCAATGGCTTGCTGGGTGCCAACTTTTCGACACGGTTTTCGCCTTGGTTGGCCAGGGGCTGCCTCTCGGCTCGCCAGGTACACCGCGAGGTCAAGGCCTGGGAAGCGAATAACGGTAGCTGCGAGTCCAGCTATTGGATCGTGTTCGAGCTGTTGTGGCGCGACTACTTCCATCGCGCCGCGCAGTTGGAAGGCCCTGCGCTATTCGGTCGCGAGCAGCTCCCCGTGCCCAACGAGGCGTTCAACCGCTGGCGCGACGGCAAGACCGGGGTGCCGTTCATCGATGCGGCGATGATTGAACTCAAGGGGACCGGATGGATATCCAACCGCGCACGGCAGAACGTGGCCAGTTTCCTGGTCAAGGACCTGGGCGTGGACTGGCGTTTGGGCGCTGGCTGGTTCGAGCACTGTTTGATCGATTACGATGTGGCCAGCAACTGGGGAAATTGGCGCTATATCGCCGGCGTAGGGCGAGATCCCCGCCAGGATCGCTACTTCAACGTGTTGAAACAGGCCGGACATTACGACCCAAAAGGCCTCTATGTCGCTTACTGGCTGCCCGCCCTCGAGTCCTTGCCCTTTGGCCTCGAACGGCACCAGCCTTGGCGCGCGGCGCCTTCCAGGTTCGATCCTCCCTGCGTCATGCCAAGTGAGTGGCACCGCTGGCTGATTGCTGCCGAAGAGTTCGAGGAGACCGATGAGTAAGGAAGCAGGACGCGTCATGAACGAATGCCGATTGGCATGGGGCTTGGGTCTGGCCGGGCTGATCCCGTTTATTGCGGCGAGTGGCGCAGTATGGTGGGCGCCTACCGCCTGGCAGGTCACGGCGATTTACGGGTTTACTTACTACAGTGCGGTGATTCTGTCATTTCTGGGCGGCGTTCATTGGGGCAGTGCGCTGCAGGTCTCGCGGCCGGGTAACGGCAGGCGCCTGCTACTGGCCATGGTGCCTAGCCTGATTGCCTGGCCTGCGCTGCTGTTCGATGTGGTGACGGGGCTATGGGTACTGCTGGCAGGTTTCGTGCTCATCGGGCTTTACGATGTCAGTCGCGATGGCCGTGATGGCTTTCCTCGCTGGTACACGGGACTGCGCTGTGTGCTGACCGGCATCGTGGGGGCTGCCCACGTGGTGGTGATCTGGCGCCTGATGGCGTGAGGCTGGCATCAGGCCCGTTTCTGAGCCATTATCACAGCCACGCCAAGGACAGCCATGAGACGATGACATGTTATTGAAATCCCAGGTATCACCCGATTTCGTGCCCACCTTCACCCCTGCCTTGATGCTGGCAGCGGCGCTAGCGCTGGGAGGGCAAACTGCCCAGGCCAGCCCTCAACTGATGACCGAAGTCGATGCCCGTGCTGCTGAGCAGGTGCAGTACGCCAGCTTCAACCAGTGGCTAAGTGACTTCCGCCGTTATGCTGCCAATCAGGGCATTAGCGAGGCCACCTTGGCCAAGGCACTGGACGGTGTGCGCTATCGTGAGCGGGTGATCGAGCTGGATCGTTATCAGCCTGAGTTCGTCAGGCCCATCTGGCAATACCTCGATAGCGCAGTGTCCAGTACGCGCATTGCCAATGGCCGTGAAAAGTATGCCCAGCATCGCGATACCGCTCAACAGATGCAGCAACGGTATGGGGTGCCTGCCGAAATCATCGTTGCCATCTGGGGTGTCGAGAGTAATTACGGCAGCAACTTTGGTGACTTTTCGACGCTGGAGTCCCTCGCCACCCTGGCCTACGATGGCCGTCGCCGTGACTTTGCCCGCGGAGAGCTTCTGGCCGCGCTGCGTATCATCGAACAGGGGGATATCGCCGCCGATGAGATGCGCGGCTCCTGGGCCGGGGCCATGGGGCATACTCAGTTCATCCCCAGCAGCTTCGAAGCCTATGCGGTGGACGGTGACAATGATGGACGACGTGACATCTGGGGCAGCATTCCCGACGTCATGGCCTCGACGGCCAACTACCTGGCCCGTGCCGGTTGGCAAGCAGGCCAGCCCTGGGGAGCTGAGGTAGTACTGCCTGATACGTTCGACTACTCGCAAACCGAACGTTTGAGTTCGGCCCAGTGGGCCGCGCAGGGCGTACGGGCGGTGAGCGGCGATTTGCCCGCCTTCGATAGCGCCGCCGTCATCGTACCAGCGGGTGCCAGTGGCCCAGCATTCATCGTAGGCCCTAACTTCCGGGCCATTTTGCGCTACAACAACGCCACCAGCTATGCGCTAGCGGTGGCGACACTGGCCGATGCCATTGCCGGGCGTCAGGGCATTACTCAGTCCTGGCCCACCCATGAGGCACCTTTGACGCGCGACGATGTCAGAACGCTGCAACAGCGGCTGAACAACGCCGGTTATTCGGTGGGTACCGCCGATGGCATCATGGGTCCCAATACCCAGGCAGGTGTGCGAGCCTTCCAGCGTGATCAAGGGCTGGTGCCCGACGGCTTTGCCACTCAATCGCTGCTCGAGCGACTTCCATAATCCAACTACCTCTTTAATCCAACTACCTTTTTAATCCAACTATCAAGGACGCGTTGCGATGGTGAATAGACTGCGAAAGACCATGGGCATGACGGCTCTGGCGAGTGTGCTGATGGCGAGTGCCAGCGTACAGGCCGAGGACAAGGTGTTCGGCTGGGTGGAGAACGCGTTCATCGAGCCTTGGGGCATTGGCGTCAAGGCCAAGCTGGACAGCGGTGCGCTGACCTCGTCGTTGGACGCCCGTGACATCGAGATTTTCGAGAAGGATGGCGAAGACTGGGTGCGCTTTCGCTTAAAGCTGGAGGATCAGGCCAGCGGTGAGACCTTTAGCGACGAAATCGAACGTCCGCTGTATCGTGAGCAAGCCGTGCGCGGCGCCGGTGGGCGCGATGAACGCCCCGTGGTGCTGATGGATGTGTGCATGGGCGACACCATCTATGAAGAGCAGTTCAGCCTGCGCGACCGCGAAGAGATGATTTACCCGCTGCTGCTGGGGCGGCGCACCATCAGCCATCTTGGGTTACTGGACGTGCGTAGAACGTTCCTGCAGTCACCGGAGTGTGGGGAGGATGCCGAGTACGTTCCCCACGACCCCGAAGACGATCAAACCTGATCAATAGGGTGAGTCAGAACAGCCGTGCCAGCAGCGCCGTCACGGCGGTTTCTACTCTCAGGATGCGCGGGCCCAGGTGCATGCCCTCGCATCCTGCTGCCAGCAGTTGCTCGACTTCCCATTCGATAAAACCACCCTCTGGCCCCACGAAAAGTGCACAGGGCTCGTCGATGCCGCGTGGGCAGGCGTCGGGCATGCCGGGGTGAGCAACGAGCCCCCGTCGCTCGTGTAGTACGCCGTTCAGGTGATCTTCCAGAAAAGGGCGAAAGCCCTTGCACAGCGTGACCTGCGGGAGCTGCGTGTCGCGTGCCTGCTCCAACCCAAGCAGGAGATGCTGGTGCACTTTTTCCGGGCGTAACTCCGGCGATTGCCAGTAGCTTTTCTCCACCCGCTGGGTGTGCAGTAGGGTAATCTGTTTCACGCCTAGCGCGGTCACGTGCTCCAGCGTGCGGGCCAGCATGCGCGGGCGTGGCAGGGCCAGTACCAGATGTACCGGTAGCGGGGGCGGTGGAGGCGTTTCCAGCGGGCCCAGGTGGAAGAGGGCACCGCTGTCGCTCAGTTCGATCAGTTCGGCCTTGCCCATGTTGCCTCCCTGAACGCCCACGCTCAGCTGATCCCCCGGCTGAGCACGATGTACGTCGCGCAGGTGCGTCAAGCGGCGGGTGTCGGTCAG
This sequence comes from Halomonas sp. BC2, assembly GCF_002078115.1. Classification (NCBI taxonomy): domain Bacteria; kingdom Pseudomonadati; phylum Pseudomonadota; class Gammaproteobacteria; order Oceanospirillales; family Halomonadaceae; genus Halomonas; species Halomonas sp. BC2. The sequence continues at coordinate 158,442 of NZ_LFGT01000002.1, forward strand.
GCGGGCTTGTTGGCCGTTCACCTCACTGGGGTCGAGCAAAATCAGATTCATGATGGTCGTCTATTAGTCGTGGGCGGGCCGCGCATCGCGGCACTAATCCGTTAAGCTGGCTTGCATGGGCGTGTGTTGCAGGCACAATAGCAGCCATGGCGACAAAAGCCTTTATCGCGTTTAAGGAGATACGCTGTGCGCGTCATTCGTAAATATGCCAACCGCAGGTTGTACGACACACAACAAAGCCGCTACGTGACGCTGGAAGATTTGCGCCGTCTGATTATCGACGAAGAGCCTTTCCGTGTCGAAGATGCCAAAAGTGGCGAAGACCTCACGCGCACGATTCTACTGTCGATCATTATCGAACAGGAGCAGGCCGATAGTGAAGCGGAAGTGTTCTCCAACGACCTGCTGGCCCAGTTGATTCGCGTGTATGACATGTCGTCACCGCTGCCTCTGGCGCGCTATCTGGAACAGGGCACTCAACTGATGCTGGAGCAGCAGAAGCGCCTTCAGAGCCAGTGGCAGCAGGCCATGCGGCATACGCCCATGGAGTTCATGCGTGAACTGGCCGAGGAGAACATGCGCTTCTGGCAGAACACGCTCAACCAGCCTTCCACCAAGGAAGACGACGACCCAACGGACGGCAAGCCTTAGCTTCACAACAGCGCTGGGTTTCAGACAGCGCTTGGCGCCCCGCTAGCGGCTGCGTTATGGCATAATGCGCCCATCGACGCTCTCCTGTTTTGAGAAGGATACCCATGAAAGTTTTGATGATCGGTGGCGGTGGCCGTGAACATGCCCTTGCCTGGAAGCTTGCCCAATCCCCCCAGGTCGAGCAGGTGTTCGTAGCGCCTGGTAATGCAGGCACGGCCACGGAGCCCAAGCTGAGCAATGTGGCCATTGCCGCAACCGACCTGCCGGCACTGGTGGCGTTTGCTCAGCAAGAGCAGGTCGCCCTGACGGTCGTTGGCCCGGAAGCGCCGCTGGTGGAAGGGGTGGTCGATCAATTTCAGGCAGCGGGCCTGACCATCTTTGGCCCTACCCAGGGGGCTGCTCAGTTGGAAGGCTCCAAGTCCTTCACCAAGGACTTCCTGGCCCGCCACGCCATTCCCACCGCCGACTACCAGACCTTCACGGCGGTCGAGCCAGCGCTTGACTACTTGGCCCGCATGGGCGCGCCCATCGTCATCAAGGCCGATGGTCTGGCCGCCGGCAAGGGCGTGATCGTGGCCATGAGCGAAGCCGAAGCCGAAGCCGCCATTCGCGATATGCTGGAAGCCAACGCCTTTGGCGATGCCGGTGCGCGGGTCGTCATCGAAGAGTTTCTGGATGGCGAAGAGGCCAGCTTCATTGTCATGGTCGACGGTGAGCATGTCGTGCCCATGGCCACCAGTCAGGATCACAAGCGTGCCTACGATGGTGATACCGGTCCCAATACCGGCGGCATGGGGGCCTATTCACCGGCGCCCGTGGTCACGCCCGAGGTGGATGCCCGCATCATGGAGCAGGTGATCCTGCCTACCGTACGAGGCATGGCCGAAGAGGGCAATGCGTACACGGGCTTCCTGTATGCCGGTTTGATGATCGACGCTGCGGGCCAACCCAAAGTGATCGAATACAACTGCCGCTTTGGTGACCCGGAAACCCAGCCCATCATGATGCGACTGGTGTCGGATCTGGCGGAGCTTTGTCTGGCGGGCGCTAAAGGCGAGCTGGCAGGCAAGCAGTGTGAATGGGACAGCCGCGCGGCGGTGGGCGTGGTCATGGCGGCGGGCGGTTATCCCGGCAGCTATCGTAAAGGCGATGTGATTCACGGCTTGGTCGATGCCGAGCAGGCCCAGTGCAAGGTGTTCCACGCGGGCACTGCCCTGACCGATGAAGGCGAGATCGCCACGGCCGGGGGGCGCGTACTGTGTGTCACGGCGCTGGGCGACAGCGTGTCGGCTGCTCAGCAGCAGGCCTATCAGGGTGTCAAGGCCATCCAGTGGGAAGGCGCCGAGTTCCGCCGTGATATCGCCTTCCGCGCCATTGCCCGGGAAGTGAATCACTAACGACCCCTTTCGTCACCCAAGCAGGAGAGCCGTCATGGAACGCGTTGCTATCGAATTTCCCGCAGACGCGGTGATCCACCGCCATACCCTCTCGGTGCGGGTGACCGACATGAACTACGGCCGCCACCTGGGGCATGATGCCCTGGTGTCGCTGCTGCATGAGGCCAGGGCGCAAGCACTGGGTAGCCTGCACTTGCCCGAGTGGGACATGGGCGGCTATCCCAGTGTCGTGGTGGACCTTGCGATACAGTATCAGCAGGAAGCGCGCTTCCCGGAGGTGCTGGTCATCGAGACGGCGGTGCCTGAACCGCAGGGCAAGGCACTGACTGTCTATCAGCGTGTCTTGAAGGAAGGCAGCGAGACCGTGGTGGCCACGGCCCGAATCAACAAGCTGCTGCTGGATCTGGGGGCGGGCAAGCCGGTGCCCATTCCTGACGCGGTGAAGCAGACACTCGCCGAGGCAAGGGGGAGCTGATGTCCCGAGAGTATCCCATCATTGCCATCACCGGCTCCTCCGGGGCTGGCACCACCACGGTGCGCCGTAGCTTCGAACGGATGTTTCTAAGAGAAGACGTTCACGCGGCCATGGTGGATGGTGATGCCTTCCATCGCTATACCCGCGATGACCTCAAACGTATCTTCCGCGAAGAGCCCGAACGCAAGGATGAGCTTTCTCACTTTGCCGTCGAGGCCAACCTGCTGGATCGCCTGGAGGGCCTGTTCGTCGAGTACGGTGAACACGGCACCGGTACCTACCGGCACTACATCCATGCAGAAGACAAGCAGAAGATCGAAGCCGGTTACCGAGTGGGCACCTTTACCGAATGGCAGGCGCTGCCTTGCGGCACTGACCTGCTGTTTTACGAAGGGCTGCACGGTGGGCTGGTGACCCGCGAGTACGATATTGCTCGGCACGTGGATTTGCTGGTGGGCGTTGCGCCGACCATGAACCTGGAGTGGATTCAGAAGATCGATCGTGACACCAAGCTGCGTGGCTATTCCCAGGAAGCGGTCATCGACACCATTCTGGGGCGCATGGACGATTACGTGCGCTATATCCAGCCGCAGTTTTCGCGTACCCATATCAACTTTCAGCGCGTGCCCACCGTCGACACCTCCAACCCCTTCGAGGTGCAGGATATCCCCACCGATGCCGAGTCTTTCGTGGTGATTCGCTTTCGCGACCCCTCGACCGTGGATTTCCCCTGGCTGCTGGCCATGATCAAGGATGCGTTCATGACGCGGCCCCACACGCTGGTGGTGCCCGGTGCACGCATGTCGTTGGCGATGGAGTTGATCCTCGCCCCGTTGGTTCGCCACCTGCTGGCTCAGCGCCGTTTCCGATAGGCGCGTTTAGCTGGCTCTTTTGACAATAACGCGCCATACCAAGGAGGCTGCGATGGAGTGCCTGTTTTGTAAAATCATCAACCGCGAGATTCCTGCGGATATCGTCTTCGAAGACGAGCATGTGCTTGCCTTTAACGATATTAGCCCTCAGGCGCCTACGCATCAGCTGATCATCCCTAAAAAGCACATCGCCACGCTCAATGACATTGCGCCTGACGATCTGCCGGTGATCGGCCGTTTGCAATATACCGCTGCCCAGTTGGCTAAACAGCAGGGGTTTGCCGAAGACGGCTATCGGGTGGTCATGAACTGTAACGAAATGGGCGGGCAGACGGTCTACCACATCCATATGCACTTGATGGGCGGGCGCCAGTTCACTTGGCCTGCAGGCTAAGTCTAACGCGGGAGGCTCGCTTTGGCGGGCGAAGGGCGCCGTCAGGTGCCTTGGCAAAGTCAGGCATCGCGAGCTAAAGCTCCCTCCCACACCCACCATGCCAGGCACTAGTGGGAGGCCGCTTTGGCGGGCGAAGGGCGCCGTCAGGCGCCCTGGCAAAGTCAGCCATCGCGAGCTAAAGCTCCCTCCCACACCCACCCTGTCAGGCACTGATGGGAGGTCGCTTTAGCGGGCGAAAGGCGCTCGCGGTCAAGCGTCGATACGTTTGTACTTCAAGCGCTTCGGCGTGTCGTTGCCGACTCGTTTCTTGTGATCTTCTTCGTATTCCGTGTAATTGCCATCGAAGAACACCACTTCCGAGTCGCCCTCGAAGGCCAGGATGTGCGTGGCGATACGATCCAGGAACCAACGGTCGTGGGAGATCACCATGGCGCAGCCGGGGAAGGCCAGCAACGCTTCTTCCAGGGCGCGCAGCGTCTCGATGTCCAGGTCGTTGGACGGTTCGTCCAGCAGCAATACGTTGGCACCCTGCTTGAGGGTTTGCGCCAGCTGCAGGCGCCCGCGCTCACCGCCCGATAGCTCATCCAGGCGCTTCTGCTGGTCGTTGCCTTTGAAGTTGAAGCGACCCACGTAGGCACGCGAAGAGACTTCGTAGCCGTTGATGTTGAGAATGTCCTGGCCGTCGGACACCGCTTCCCAGACTGTCTGCTTGTCGTCCAGCGCATCGCGCAGCTGCTCGACGTAGGCGATATCCACGGTTTCACCGATTACCACGTCGCCCGCATCCGGCTGCTCCTTGCCGGTGACCAGCTTGAACAGCGTCGATTTACCCGCGCCGTTACCGCCGACGATGCCGACAATGGCACCCTGGGGAATGGTGAAGGAGAGGTCCTGATAGAGCAGCTTGTCATCGAAACGCTTGGTGACGTTGTGGAATTCGATGACCTTGTCACCCAGGCGCGGGCCAGGCGGAATGTAGATTTCGTTGGTTTCGTTGCGCTTCTGGTAGTCGCCGGACTGCATCTCTTCAAAGCGATTGAGACGTGCCTTGCTTTTGGCCTGACGGCCTTTGGCGTTGCTGCGTACCCACTCCAGCTCCTGCTTGATGGCCTTCTGGCGCGAGGCTTCCTGCTTGGCTTCCTGGGTCAGGCGCTGCTCTTTCTGCTCCAGCCACTGCGAGTAGTTGCCCTCGAAGGGGATACCCTGGCCGCGGTCCAGCTCGAGAATCCAGCCTGCCACGTTGTCCAGGAAGTAACGGTCGTGAGTGATGGCCACGACGGTGCCGTTGTAGTCGTGCAGGAAGCGCTCCAGCCAGGCCACCGATTCCGCATCCAGGTGGTTGGTAGGCTCGTCCAGCAGCAGCATGTCCGGGCTGGACAGCAGCAGGCGGCACAGAGCCACACGGCGGCGCTCGCCCCCGGAAAGGTTGCCTACCTTGGCGTCCCAGGGCGGCAGACGCAGCGCTTCGGCGGCCACTTCCAGCTTACGCTCGATGTTATGCGCATCGGCGGCTTCGATGATGTTTTCGAGGCGCGCCTGTTCGCTAGCGAGGGCATCGAAGTCTGCATCCGGCTCTGCGTAAGCCGCGTACACCGCATCCAGTTTCTGCTGAGCTTCCTTCAGGGCACCCAGCGCTTCTTCGACGGTATCCCGGACGTTTTTCTCGTCGTCCAGCTGCGGCTCCTGAGGCAGGTAGCCCACGTTGATGCCGGGCATCGGACGAGCTTCACCTTCAAACTCTTTATCGACACCGGCCATGATGCGCAGCAGCGTGGATTTACCGGCGCCGTTCAGGCCTAGTACGCCGATTTTGGCGCCCGGGAAGAACGACAGCGAGATATCCTTGAGAATTTGCTTCTTGGGCGGCACGACTTTGCCAACCCGATTCATGGTGAATACGTATTGCGCCATGGAAATCCGTTAGGTTGTGGTAAAAGCGGGGCCAGCGGTGCTGGCTTGGTGTACAGATGATAGTGCCCAGCGCGGCTAAAGGCCAGCCGCACGGTACTGAGTCAGGTGAGCAGGATGAAACGAAAAAACGTGCGGAAATGAAAAGTTCTACGCAGACTGGTTTGCATCTATTGGCCCCCACAGGCTGGCCTGGAGGCACTCACTGCTGTGGGAGGGGGTTGTTGTGGGAGGGAGCTTTAGCTCGCGACGATTCAGGCACCAGTGCCTGCCCAGACAGTCGCCCAATGAAATTGGCCTCCCACAAGCTGGCCTGGAGGCACTCACTGCTGTGGGAGGGGGTTGTTGTGGGAGGGAGCTTTAGCTCGCGACGATTCAGGCACCGGTGCCTGCCCAGGCCGTCGCCCAATGAATTGGCCTCCCACAAGCAGGTTTGGGTGGCTACCCAGGCTATCCTGAATCCATTACGCGCTGAATTAAATGAAAAGGGGCAATCCAATGATTGCCCCCTGTTCGAACGACAGAGCATCTACCCGTAAGGCGCTACTCTTCTTCGTCCCAGTCGTCTTTGATGGCACGCTGCAGGCGTCGCTCTTCTAGCCATGCTTCCACCTGGCGCCGTGCGCGCAGGGTGTCGGCCTTGCTGGGTTTGCTCTTGGCGTATTGATCGTCGTTGACCGCGTCCAGGTTGTCGAAGTCGTCGGCGTCCAGCCCGTCGCTGGTGTAGGTCTCACGATTCAAGGGGTCACGGCTCATGGTATGCCCTCCAACCCAGGCCGGCGCACCGGCATCACAACGGCTCCCTTCCGCAGGGAGCGCCTAACGCTAAACAAGCGCCTAGGCGCTATATAACGCCAGTTGGGATGAAGTTCAAGCACAAACTTGCCTTGGCCGCCATTAAATCCCCCAGAGCTACCAAAATCCCCAGAGCTACCAAAATCCCCAGAGCTACCAAAAGCAGCATGGCCACAAACGCTATTCGGCCAGCGCCTGCTGTTCTTTCAGCGCTGCCAAAGCCAGCTGGGCTTCGACCCGTTCGGTAACGTCTTTCTGCACGCCGATGTAGTACATCAGGTTGTCGGCTTCATCATAAACCGGCGTAATCGATAGCTCGTTCCAGAACATCGTGCCGTCTTTACGATAGTTGCGCAGCACTTCGCGAGAGGGACGTCCATCCTGCAGCGCATCACGAATCGACGCGAGGGCATCCTGATCGCGGTCTTCGTTCTGCAGGAAACGACAATCTCGATACAGGATTTCGTCTGCGCTATAGCCGGTCAGTCGTTCGAAGCCCTTGTTGACGTAAATCAGAATGTTTTCGTCACCTTCCTGCTCTGCAACGACAATGCCATCTTCAGAAGCATCAACAATGCGTTCGAGTAACTCCGGGCTGATCAAGGGAGATCGTTTCATCAATGGATTCCTGTTGCTTCTCGTCATTCTAGCCGTGTCGCTGTTCGTCAGCGCGAGGCTCGTTATAGGCAGGGTAGGCGATGCCACTTACCACTGATTACCGCTAGGATAGCAAAAAAACCACGTTACGCCGTGATTCCCGCCCATCATGGCGAGCGTTGCACGGGTTTGCAATCCTTGAAGATCACTCTGCTTCTGGAAGACGCTGAGCGCTTACCATGGCCCCGAGTGCCGTGGCCGCCAGCACCAGCAGCAATAGGCTGCTGCCAAGCCACTGGGCCAGCCCGCCAATCAGGCCGCCCACTGCCAGCATGAGCACCCCTGTGAAAGTGTTGGACAGCGCCACATAGAGTGCTCGGTTGTCCTGACTGGCTATATCGACCAGGTAGGTTTTGCGGCCCAGGCGAACCCCGTGGTGAATGATCATCAGCAGGGCATAAACGCCGGCATAGGGCAGCACGCTGCGTGTCCACTCCCCCGGTAGCCAGGCAATGCCCGCGCCTAGGCAGCAACACAGAGCGGTACCGGCGGCAGCATCACGCATGACGCGGCGGCTGGAGTGGTCCGCGCGTTTGCCCCAGATGGGGCTGGCAATCATCGCTGACAACCCGGACACCACCACCATGATGCCTAGCCCGCCCAGCTCACTGCCGCTTTGTTGTTGGCCCAGCAGCGCCAGGTAGGGCAGGGCAAGCGCACTGGAAAGCAATAAGGCCCTGGCCAGATTGAAGTGCAGGAAGGTGCGATCCTCGCGCATCAGGGTGGCCCCGAGCTTGATACTGTCCCAGGCGTTTTCACCGCCTTCTACGGCGCCTGGCACCTCCTTGATGCGCGCGGCGCTGAACGCGTTGAGCAACCATCCCGCCGCCGCGACACATAACAATAGGGCCAGCGCCACGTTACCTGGGCGGTCACCGAACCACAGCAACACACCGCCCGCCGCCAGCGTGGCGGCACCTGCTACGCTGCCACTCCAGCCCATGAGGGTCCCTCGCCGGCGCTTGGCGATGGTCTTGCCCAGTACGTCCTTGGTGGCGATCGACGAAAGCCCCCTCGCCAATGACAGTACCACCAGCACCGCCAGCACCAGAAATCCACCCAGCGTGCCATTTCCCCAGAGCGCCAGTAGCGCGAGGCACAGTGCGGCCAAGGCTTGAAGCAGCGCTCCGGTGACCCATACCCACTTGCGCTGAGGTTTCAGGCGAATGAAGCCTGCCACGAACAGCTGAGGCAGCAGCGCGCCAGCCTCACGGATGGGGACCAGCAAGCCCACCATCCACACTGGCGCACCGATGATGCCCATCAACCAGGGCAATACCAGTCGTGCACTGGAGAGTTCATCCGCCAGCTTGTTACCCAATGCCGCCCATAGATGATGGAAAAAGTTACGCGGCTGCTCCTGGCAAGCGCCCTCGGGGATGTCGGCACACATACGGCTGTCGTCATCGCCCGTCAGCCACTCATAGAGACGCGTTTGTGAAACATCTGGCTGAGCCATGGGGTTCCTTGGCAGTTGCTAATAAATATAAGATGACAGAATGCTTGATCAATATCATAGCGTAATCGACATGATAGTTTAGCTTGTCAGGGAATTGGCCGATAAGGAGTACGCCATGCCGCAGGTCCGGATTCACTACTGCACCCAGTGTCAGTGGCTGCTGCGCAGCGGCTGGTATGCCCAAGAGTTACTGTCCACGTTTGGTGAGCAGCTCGACCAGGTCGCGCTCGTGCCTTCCCATGGGGGCCGGTTTGAAATCTGGTGTGATGACACGCTGCTTTGGGAGCGCAAACGTGACGGCGGCTTCCCGGATATCAAGACGCTCAAACAGCAGGTACGCGATCACATCGACCCTGACCGTGACCTTGGGCACATCGACCGATGAGCCAGGATAGAGCGGCTATTCTGTATGGACTGGGGGCGGTCGCCCTTTGGTCGACGGTAGCGACCGCCTTCAAGCTGGCACTCTCCTGGATGAGCCCGTTAGAGCTAATGTGGCTAGCGGCGTTGGTGTCATGGCTGTTGATGGGCGCGCTGGTAGTTGCTCAAGGGCGCATGCAGCAGGCGCTCAGGTACGGCTGGCGCACGGCCTTATGGGCGGGGCTGATGAACCCCGTCGCGTATTATCTGGTGTTGTTTGCAGCCTACGACCGTCTGCCAGGCCAGGAGGCCATGGCCCTGAACTACACTTGGGCATTGGCCATGGCATTTCTGGCGGTGCCTCTGCTGGGGCACCAGTTGACGCGAAGAGACATGCTGGCCGGGCTGATCGCCTATGCCGGGGTGTGGGTCATTGCGACGCGTGGACAGGTTTTCAACGTCGCCTTCGAGGATGGTTTAGGCGTTGCGCTGGCGCTGGCCTCAACGTTGTTGTGGGCACTCTACTGGCTACTGAATGCGCGAGATGCCCGGCCGCCGTTAGTGGGGCAGTGGCAAAACTTCAGTGTTGGGTTACCTATTTTAACCATTCTGTTACTTTTTGGTCCGGGGTTTCAGTGGCATGGCATGACCGCGCTGGCCTCCGGCGTATACGTAGGATTGTTCGAGATGGGCATTGCCTTTGTGCTGTGGCAGTTGGCGATCCACAAGGTGTCTCGAACCGCCAAGGTGTCTACGCTGATCTTCCTCTCTCCGCCGGTCTCTCTGTTGTTGCTCTATGTCGTGGTGGGCGAGCCATTACTGAGCTCGACGTTGACTGGTCTATTGCTGATCCTGGCGGGGCTGGCGCTTCAGCAGTGGCCGAGAAAGGAATTGCCCGCTACCGATTGAGTGTTTTTTCAGCATGTTATTGTAAATTTTTGTGACTTTTGTTTTTATGGCTTGCGACTGGTGCTCAGACGTTTAATTTTAGCTAATAGCAATTTGCCAGGGTGTTTTGTCTAGGCAGCACTCATGGTCAATTGAACTCGGCGACAACAAAGCGCCATAGATGAGCCAGTGTTGGCGGGTAAGCAGCCAAGAGGGGTAACAATGCGCGGCAGCGTTGTTGCACAGGGAAAGGCTACTTGCTCATCTGCAGCGAGAAACGTTCATTCGGGATTCACGGCCATGAAGAACAGCAAAACAACCACGCAAGCATCATCCTCTTTTTTACAACGCGGTCTGCTCCCCGCAGCCGTGGCAACCTTGGGTTGCCTGCCACTGACGGCATTGGCACAAAACCTGCCTGCTACGCTTTACGCGCCGGGCGCTACGGATGTGGTCAGTACCATTCAGCAAACCATCGTCAGCAATCCTCAGGTTAATGCCGCTTGGGCCAACTTTAGCGCAGCAGGTAGCGACGTGCGCGTTGCTCAAGGTAATTATCTGCCCTCTATTGATGTTTCGGCGGGGGTAGGACGTCAAGATCAGCAGAACGATGGGCGGGGCAGCTATAACAGTGATTTTGCCGAGCTGACGCTGACCCAGATGGTCTTCGATGGTTTCGCGACGCGCAGTGAAGTGGAGCGTCTGGATCGTACGCGCTTGATTGCCTATTTCGAGCTGCTGGGGGCCAGTGAAAATATTGCCCTGGAAACCTTCCAAGCGTATCTGGATGTCATGCGTTTCCGTGAAATGGTGCGTTTGGCGCAAGATAATTACCGCGAACACCGCCGCGTGTTTTCGCAGATCGAAGAGCGCGCCCTTTCGGGTGCGGGCAGAGGGGTAGACCTGGCGCAAATCAGTGGTCGTCTGGCGCTCGCCGAGTCCAACCTGATGACCGAAGCCTCCAACCTGCATGACGTGACGGCGCGCTATCAGCGCCTGGTCGGCCAACTGCCGCCTCAGAACATGACGCCTGCGCCCTCACTGGCGGCTGATTTACCCACGGATGTGAGCCAGGCCATTCAGATGGCGTTCCAGGGGAATCCTGAATTCCACGCTGCCATCGAGAATATTGCTGCCCAGCGGGCCGTGCAGAGCGCTGAGCGTGCTGCGTTTATGCCGCGTCTGGATATCCAGGGGCGTACCGGCACCAATAATCAAGACGACGCCATTTCAGGACGTCGCGACGAGCACAGCATCCAGCTGGTCGCGAGCATGAACCTTTACCGCGGTGGTGCTGACAGTGCTGCCTTCGAGGCGGCCACTACCCGTATCGAGCAGGCGGTCAATCAGCGAGAAGTGGCTTGTACCAACGTACGTCAGACCACACAAATTGCTTACAACGATACCCAGCGCATTGGCGAGCAGCTGCGCTATTTGAATGACCATCGCCAGTCCATCGACCGGGTCCGCGGTGCTTATCAACAGCAGTTCGATATCGGTCAGCGCACCCTGCTGGACGTGCTGGACAGCGAAAACGAGTTCTTCGAGGCCAGCCGTGCCTATGCCAACGCAGAGTTTGATCTGACGCTGGCCCAGGCCCGCACCTTGGCCGCCATGGGCCAACTAATGCAAACCCTGGACGTCGTCCGTGACGACATCCCCAGCCTGGCAGAGCTGGGCTACGAAGGCATGGCGCAGAATCCCGAAATGGCGTGTGGTACGGAAGGGCCGCGCGGGTTTACGCTGGAAGACTTCACTCGAGGTATCAGTGCCCAGTTCAGTCACGAGTCAACTAGCCAGTCACCGGTGTACGCGTCAGCAGCCACCTATGTGATGATGCCTGACGTCTAAACAGTGTCGCTACGGCTGACGGTGTTCCATGGTTTTGAAAACGCCGTCAGTCTAGCTATCCATTATTATCCGGCTCACAAAAGCCCACCGCTGGCGGCCACTTTTTAGTCGTCAGGCATGTATAGTTAAGCGCTTCCCTGAGGATACGAGGTCTGTGTGACACAAGCGAAGCTAACGAAGACAGACGCAGCAAACTCATTTGCCAGCGAGCCGCCAGGTGGCGATGAATTGCTGGAATGCCTTAAGGCAATTGCCTCGTTTCATCAGCATGAAGTCTCTGCAGAAGCATTGCGAGCGGGGTTGCCGCTGGAAGACGGCAAGCTAACGCCTTCTGTGTTTGGCCGGGCAGCCTCCAGAGCTGGGCTGACTGCGCGTATCGTCAAAAGCCCACTCTCAGGGCTCAATCCAGCACTGCTACCTGCTGTGCTGCTACTCGAACCTGGCCGGGCCTGTGTGCTGTTGGCCATTGATCTCAAACAGCAAAAAGCCCGTGTGCTGTTTCCTGAACTGACGGAATCCGAAGTCGAAATCCCTTTAGCGGAGCTCCATGCGGGCTATAGCGGCGATGCTATTTACGTTCGCCCGAAGTTTCTGACGGACAATGCTTCCGAACCAGGCGTCAATAGTAAGAAGCGCCGGGATCAGCACTGGTTCTGGGGCGTAATTCGCGAGAATCGGCGGTTATATCGAGACATCGTGCTGGGGTCGGTGGCCATCAACCTGTTTGCCATCGCCATGCCGCTTTTCGTGCTCAACGTTTACGACCGCGTCGTACCCAATCAGGCGACTGAGACGTTGTGGGTGCTGGCTATCGGTATTTTTATCGTGTTGTGTTTCGATTTGGCGCTGCGACTGATGCGCAGCAGCTTTGTGGATCTTGCTGCCAGCCGCGCGGATGTCAAACTCTCTTCATCGCTCATGGCAAAAGCACTGGGTGTCCGGTTGGAAGAGCGGCCGGCATCGACCGGCGCGTTCACAGCCACCATGCAGTCGTTCGAATCGGTTCGTAATTTTATTGGTTCGGCGACGATTCTGGGGATTGTCGATCTTCCCTTCGTGCTGATGTTTGCGGCCATTATTGCACTGATCAATCCCTGGTTAGTACTGCCGGTATTGATCGGAGCCGTGTTTGTACTGCTATATGCATTGGCCGCGCAAGGCAAGTTGCACGAACTTTCGCAAACCGCTTGGGAGGTCGGTGCTCAACGCAACTCCTTGTTGGTCGAGTCGGTTTCTCAATTGGAAAACGTCAAGGCCCTACGGGCCGAGAGCCGCATTCAACGCCAATGGGAAAAAGCCACAGCGTTTTTGGCTAAAACCGGTAGCCAGCTGAAAATGGTCAGTACGTCGGTATCCAACGTGGCGCTATGGGCTCAGCATAGCGTCGCGGTCTGCGTGATCATTATCGGTGTCTACCAGATTATCGAAGGTAATCTCACCCAAGGGGGGCTAATCGCGGCCTACATGCTGTCTTCCCGTGCCATGTCGCCCATCAGCCAAACGGCAGCGCTACTGGCGCAGTACCATCAGTCTGCTACTACCTTGGAAACGCTCAACACCGTAATGGATAAGAAAAGCGAGCGTCATGAGGGTAAGTCCTACGTCGAAAAACCCAGCTTCGAAGGTAATATCCGTCTCGAGAAAGTCACCCTGCGCTACCCGGATGAAGAGCGCGATGCTCTGCGTGAGGTCTCGATCCACATCAAGGCAGGGGAGAAGGTGGCCCTGCTGGGTCGTATTGGCTGTGGCAAGTCATCTCTCAATAAGCTGATCATGGGGTTCTACCAGCCAACGGCAGGTGCCGTGCTGGTCGACAACGTCGATATCCGCCAGCTGGATCCGCTGCATCTGCGCCGCCATATTGGCTATGTGCCGCAGGATGTCAGTCTGTTCTCGGGTTCCTTGCGCGAGAACATCGTAGCCGGGGGTGGGAATGACCGCGTCGATGACGAAGCATTGCTCAGGGCGCTGGAACTCGCCGGGCTGGAAACACTGGTGAATGGCCACCCTCACGGGGTGGATTTGCAGGTGGGCGAGCGCGGTCAGGCATTGTCTGGTGGGCAAAAGCAGGCGGTGGCCATTGCCCGAGCGCTGGTGCAGGACCCGCCCATCTTGCTGTTGGACGAGCCGACCAGCTCCATGGACAACGCCAGTGAAGAAGCCTTCAAGGCCAACCTGACCCGCATATCGGCAGGCAAGACCATTCTTGTGGTGACCCACCGCACATCGCTGCTGTCGCTGGTCGATCGCATCATCGTCATGGATGCGGGCAAAGTGGTGGCCGATGGCCCCCGCGATACCGTGGTGGAAGCGCTGCGTAAAGGGCAAATCGGGAGGGCTTCCTGATGACACGCAAGCCTTCCGTGACACCAGAGCAAAAAGGCTTCGATGCGATTGGCCGTTTTTCCGAAAAGGGTCAAAAACCGTTCCGACCTTTCATGGATCGACTGTTCGCCAAACGGGTCACCTCTGCGCACCTGAATCGGGATTGGGCAAGCGACACCGACTGGGCGCGCATGCAGCAAGAGCCTATCCGTGCGCGCCTGTTTCTCTATACGGTACTGCTGACCATCGTAGCCCTGCTGACATGGTCCTATTTCGCCGCCATCGATGAAGTGACCCGAGGCACGGGCCGCGTCATCCCCGCCAGCCAGCTCCAGCGGATCCAATCCTTCGATGGCGGCGTGGTTAATCAGATCATGATTCGCGAGGGGCAGCTGGTCAGCGCGGGAGATGTGCTGATGCAGATCGACCCGACTCGCTTCGTCTCGGATTTCAGGGAAAACCGCGCCCAGCGCTTTGCGCTGGAGGCACGTGCCGAGCGGTTAAGGGCGCTGGCCACCAATTCACCCTTCGAACCCTCCGATGAGCTGCGCGAAGAAGTGCCGCATATCGTCATGCAAGAGCGCGAGGTGTACGAGAGTCGTCGCGAAGAGCTGCGCGAGCAGGAAAACGTACTCAATGACCGTATCCGTCAGCGTCGAGAAGAGCTACGTGAAGCACAGGCACGGCGCGACACGGCTCAGCGTGAAGCGAACATGGCTAGCCAGGAACTGAACCTGACGCGCCCCTTGCTGGCATCCGGTGCGGTGTCGGAAGTGGAAGTGCTGCGTTTGCAGCGGGAAGTATCGCGTGCCACGGGTGAGCGCAACCAGGCAGATGCTGCGGTGTCACGTTTGCAAGCTGCCGTGGAAGAAGCCGAAACCCAGTTGAGGGAGCTGGGGGCCGAGCGTCGCAGCGAGTGGCGTAATGATTTGGCCCAGGCGCTGGGTGATTTGAATGCCCTGCAGCAGTCAGGCACTGGCTTGCAGGATCGCGTCCGGTTGACGGAGATCCGGTCACCAGTAGACGGCATCGTACAGCGTATCCACATCAATACGATCGGTGGTGTCGCTCAGCCGGGCCAGGAAGTCGTGGAAATCGTGCCGACCGATGATCAACTTCTGGTGGAGGCACGCATCGCCCCGCAGGATATCGCCTTCCTGCACCCGGGCCAGCCAGCCACCATCAAGCTCACCGCCTACGACTACGCGATTTATGGTGGGTTGCAGGCCGAACTCGAGCATATCAGCGCCGACACTATTACCGATGATGATGGCAATACCTTCTATCTGGTTCGCGTGCGCAGCCAAGAGAATGAAAACGTAGCCGACCGGCTACAGGTCATACCGGGGATGACCGCACAAGTGGATATCGTCACCGGTAAGCGAACCGTCATGCAGTTCATGCTGAAACCTGTTTTAAGGGCGTGGCGAGATTCCATGGGAGAGCGCTGATGAAACACTGGTTTATAACAACAGACGGGAGTTTGAAGGCGCGCTGGAAAAAAGCGTTTCAGGATGTGGGAGCCCTGACGCCTGACACCTTGGGCCAGCGCGTAGCGCCCAATGATCTTGTATGGCTTTCCACTACCGTGGATAGCTGGCCACTCATGGTTCCTGCCCTGATAGAGCAGGGTGCCATCGTGGTGGTGCTGAGCTATACCCCCGACGACCGTGAGGCGCTAAGGGCATTGGATCTGGGCGCCAGGGGCTATGTGCATACCCTGGCGGCGGCTGATGTGCTGAACCAGGTGGCTCTGGTCGTGACCCATCAAGGTGTGTGGGTTGGGCAAGAGTTATTGGCGAAAGTCCTCGGTGGTACGTTCAAGGCTCTCCAGCAGCGCGTTGACCATGACCGTTATCAACACAGCGACTACCTGCAGCTGCTCACCGAGCGAGAGCGTGGCGTTGCGTTGGCCGTGGCGCGTGGCGCCACGAACAAAGAGGTGGCCCGCCAGTTGGAGATCACTGAACGCACGGTCAAAGCGCATCTGAGCGCTATTTTTCGAAAGCTGTCAGTACGAGATCGGCTGCAGCTGATTCTCAAGTTGGCGCCGGTGGCGGAGCATGCCCCTGACAACGTTGAGTGACCCGCTGTGGCTGCGTTTTTGGGGGCCACATCGTTGCACACCAAAGCGTCCGCTGCCAGTACCTCACCTCGTTCATCACTTATACCCTCACTACTTATGCGAGCCATGACATGTCGGATCACGCCGTTCAGGAAGCACACGTTGCCCGTGAGGCTATCCACTCAGCCTTGCATGCTGCGGGTTCTGACGTGTTGTCACAATGGCAGCGTCAGCATGCCAGCGTAGCTCCTTTCGACTCACTGTTACTGGTCTCGGTAAGCGACGGCTATGCGCGGGCTCAGGTCACGACGCTGACGGTCGATGTCAGCGCACTGCGGGCGGGCCAGTGGGAAGTACTGGTGCCTGCGCTTGAACAAGCGATTACCCGACTGCAGCGCAAATTCGGGCATCCGCTGGTGGGGTGTCGCATCGAGTGGCCTTTCGCCGTGCGTGAAGGCCGTTGGGGGGCCTTCAAGCAGGAACTCATGCGCTATAAGCGTAGCTACTTTCGCAGTGGTTTGGCGTTTGAAGGCAAGCGCGAAGCCAGGCTGCTGCTCAGTGAAATGGAGCTGAATGCCAACGCCTGCCTGTATGGCGGGCACCAGGTGGGCCATGCGCAAATTAACCAAGCCCACCTGGAGCGCTACCTCAAGGCCCGCCACGGCTCTAGCCAGATGCCAAGCTTTGCCGACGAGATGCCCATGTGGAGCTTTGCTACGGCTGGCGTCTTTTTGACGCTTGGCGGTGAACAGCCGAGCCATCATCTTCTGAGCACGCAGCCCCGCTGCTGGGGGCGTCGTGAAACCCCGCCGTTGACGCCTGCCTCCACCGCTGAACTGATAGCCCGCTCGACGCGCTTTCTGGGTAGGCAGGTACAGGCGAATGGCCGCTATGTGTATGGCTATTTTCCCTGTTTCAATCGTGACATTGGCACCTATAACATTCTCCGCCATGCCAGCAGTACTTATGCGCTGCTTGAAGGTTATGAAAGCTGCCTTACTCAACGGCTTCTTGACGATGAACCGCTCCGCCAGCTGCATGGCCAGATAGACCGCGCGTTGGAGAGCTTGCGCGATCAAGACATCATCGAGCGTGATGGCGCCGCCTATGTGGTCGACACGGGAAACATCATCAAACTAGGGGCTAATGCAGTGGCTATCCTGGCCCTGGTCAAGTATCAGCAGGTGATGGACGATGACCGCTATGCTGCGTTGGCCGACGCGCTGGCGTTGGGGATCGTCCGCATGCAGGAGGCTGATGGCAGCTTCGTGCATGTGCTGAATGCGGCGGATTTATCGCTCAAGGAAAAGAGCCGAATCATCTACTACGATGGCGAAGCGGCCTTTGCGCTGATGCGGCTTTACGGCCAGACTCGTAACCCCCAGTGGCTTGCGTGTGTCGTCAAGGCCTTTGACTATTTTATCGACAACGGCCATGAGCAGGCCCACGATCACTGGCTGGCCTACTGTACCAATGAGCTGGTGATGTACCGCCCCGAGCGCCGCTATTTTGAATTCGCGGTGCGCAACGTAGCGGGGTACATCGACTTCATCCGTGATCGGATCACCACTTTCCCAACGCTGTTGGAACTCTCCATGGCGTTCCACAAGACACTGCTCACGCTGGAGCAGATGCCGGAGCTTGCCGATGTGCTCGATGGCCTGGACATCGATGCGTTCTATCACGCGCTGCATACCCGCGCGAACTACCTGCAAAATGGATTTTTCTGGCCGGAAGTGGCCATGTACTTCAAGGCCCCGCACACCGTGCAGGACGGTTTTTTCATTCGTCATCACAGCTTTCGCGTGCGCATCGACGATGTCGAACACTATCTCTCCGGTTTGGTGGCCTATCAGCAACTGCTGGGCCATGGTCGGCAAGCGAGTTTCAGGGTGGACGGGGGCAAGCTGGAGGCCGAATCACTGGCATCGACGACCAGCGGGCGCTGGCATGTGATGCCGCCGATGGGCTGGCAGGCCACAGGGCTATGTTGCAAGCAGGCGTTTTTCGCATCAGGCCATCTCGTGGTGGCGAGCGGCAGGGCCGACACAGGCTTTTTGACGGAAGCCGCCATAAAAGCGCTGGTGGAGCAGGGGGCCTCGGCCGTCATATGTGAACAAGCCGAGGTTTACCAAGCGCTTGGGGTGCCTATTCTGCAGGTAGAGGATGTCCAGGCAGCGGTACTCGCCATTGGGCAACATCAGCGTCGCCAGTTTCGTGGGCGAGTGGTCGGGGTGACGGGAAGCGCGGGCAAGACCACCGTGGTCGCGATGTTGGCACACGCTTTGGATGACGGCCCCGTGGGGCAGAGTCGTGGGAGTGCCAACTTGCCCATCGGGGTGGCCTGGAATCTGGCGTCCATGCCGCAAACGGCAAACTATTGGGCCGTCGAGATGGCCATTGGCTCCATGTCGGTCAATACAGCGCTGGCGCGGCCTGACCTTGCCATCATCACCAATATTGCTGCATCGCATCTTGTCTATCACCGCTCTTTGGATGAAATCGCTCGAAAGAAAGCGCGCATCTTCAGGAGTATGGCACCAGGCGGGGTGGCCATTCTCTACCGCGACAGCGCCCACTACGGGTACCTCGCAGGGCAAGCGCGACACTACCGCTTGACGGTGATCAGTTTTGGAGAGCATGAGGAAGCGGATGTTCGGCTGCTGGAGTATCAAGGGCAGGTCGGACAAGTCTGCATCGATGGCAATGCATATACCGTCGAGCTTGCGGCGGCAGGGCGCCATATGATGTTGAATGCCCTCGCCATATTGGCCGTGGCCCAGCATGACCTACTGCCCTTGGCAAAGGTCATCGAGCGGTTGCGCACTTTTCAGGCGGTACCGGGCCGCGGTGAAGTCAAGCAACTGAATTACCAAGGAGTGCCTATCACCCTGCATGATGAAGCTTATAATGCCAATCCTCTTTCCATGCGCATGGCCCTGGAAGCCTTCGCTGCATTGCCGGTCAAGGGAGAAAATAAGCTTTTGATTATTGGAGACATGCTGGAGTTGGGGGAGGAGGCAGAAGCGTTGCACCGTGAGTTGTCGCCACTGATTGCCGCATTGGCCACACGACGCGTGCTATTGTGCGGCCCTCTAAGCCAACCGCTGCTGGCCATGTTGGGTGGCGAAGATCAGGGCGTTTTTCACTACTCGGATGTAAAGGCACTCAAGCCGGAACTCATGCAACACTTGCAGCCCGGTGACCATGTGCTGGTCAAGGCCTCTCATGGCGTGGGACTTGCCTCACTGTTCGCGGCGCCGAATCTTGTTGGATAAGCTGGCTGGAAGGGAGCTCGCGCGTAATGGTATGGCGTTTGCTATCCTCCTGATAAGCGCTTTCTCCGCCTTGGCGCAGCCTCAGCAGGGGGTTGGTGTTTGTCATACGCTGACACGAGAACCTGCCTTGTTGAAGGTTGGGGCGATGCAGATGCCAGGCTTATCGGGTTCATTGACGCACTTTGTCGTGCGAGACTCCGAACCACCTGTAGCAATAGACCTCATTCGACAGGACGATATCGCCACCCAACTAGCTGCCGCCAATGTGCTTTTTCATGAGGTGCTAGGACTAACGCCCCCGCTACAGATGCCGCGTTATCTACAGGCTGAGGAAATCGTGGTGATTCTGCGGAATGACCAGATTCGCGGCGGCCAAGCCTATGACGAAGTAGTGCGTAACCCGGCTATTCCCGAATGCCATATTCGCATGGCCCTGGGCGGACGTGTTGAGGCCGCCACTAACCTGACACCAGCCCACGAGCTTTTCCACCTTTATCAAAATGCCCACATGATGTTCAAGCAAGGGTGGGTACACGAAGGGCTGGCACGCTGGTCGGAGTCGCTGCTGAGTGGTGACGTGCAGCCCGGTCCCCCTCTGCCTACGGCTAGTAGCGACCTGGAAAGCATCATGCAGTCGAGCTATGGCGCCGTGACCCTATGGCAACGGTTATTTTATCTACTCGACCCCCAAGGCAGTATCTCGCTGCCCAGCTCACTGATGTCGCTGCGCTACCACGATGGCAGCCAGGTAGTGACATTGGAGCATCTTCACGGTAGCCGCTTCGTGGCGCCCCTGTTCGAAGCACTCCATCAGGCGAGCATTTCCCTGGCTGAACAACAGCAATGGCCCACTTACGGCTGGGCCGAAGCCGAGCAGCGCAGCTTGCAGTATAACCATGCCATTCTGGCGGCTTTATACCGGGCGATATCGGCCTACGCGCCGAAGGAGCATCAGCCTGAAGAGCTGCGTAGGTTCATGCAGCTGATCGATACCATGCTGAAAGAACGGGAGTGAAGGGTTACATGTCGGCAACCGAAGAGCAGAGGGCTCATCGTCGCCACCTACGCGACCTGATGTGGGCCCTTTTGGGTGAGGTGGTGCGACCATTCCGCTGGCAGGTAGGCGCCATTCTCTTGAAGCAAGTAACAGCGCAGATACTGTTGCTGGCCAGCCTGTTGCTACCTTGGCAGCTGTTACAAGTCTTGATGAGCGGTCAGAGTCGTTTGACCCGCGGATTGCCTGCACAGTTTGGCGATAATGACAAGATGGCGATGCTACTGGCCCTGGCCGTTCTCTGCTTTTGCGCGTTTGCGCTAATGCGGTGGTGGGTCAAGCGCAGCATCTCACGTTTGTTCGACGCCCTTTTGCTTAGGCTCAACAAGACACGCTTGGTAGCTAATCATCGGCCTTTGGGCAGGCGCATGCTGGCCATCGTGATGGGAGCGCTCTCCTCGATGTGCATTGCCCTATTGTTTTGTTTGGTCATTGCCTTTTTGCACCCGGCGCTAGGGTTCCTGGCAGTGGTTTGTGTGGCCATCCTGGGGCTTATCGTGGCGCGTTACTACCGCTTCGAAAAAGTGCCACAGCTTCAGGAAACGCTGCAAAGCAACGTATTGTCGGTCATCAATATCAGTTTTGCGCTTGGCTTTGTCATCCTGGTCATCGACTATCTGTATGGATCGGCGCGCCCCCTGTTCACACTGTTCGTCCTGCTGATTGCGTTGCGCCAAATGATGGCCGCCAGCGTCAACGGCATGGTCAACGCTCTGGGTATCATCAAACACGTTCAGCACATCAACATGCTGTTGCTCCCTCGCGCCCGGCAGGTAGCGATTGGCGAAGCAACGGACTTCCTCAAGCGCTTCGATGCGGCACGATTGGCCCAATGGCTGCCCGGCTGGTTGGCCGAACGTCATCATCTCGCATTCGTCGATATCGTCGAGTGTCGTCTGCTGCACAGTCGTACCGTCGCCCACGTGCTGCTATGCACGCAGCAGGACAGCGCAAGCCCCTCCTACTGGCTGTTGAAATGTTACGTGCCTTCGCGAGAGAACGAAGCGCACCACGAAATTGCGCTGCTCGAAGAGCGCAGTGCGGCGGCGGGAGCAATGCCGTCTGAAGTACCCAAACTGATCGGTCATGGCGACTTGCTTTGGTGCCATTACGTCGCTTTAGACATCGGCAGCCTGCGCCCGCAATGGCTCAACTCGGAAGAACGCAAACCCTGGCTGGCGGCGCTTCGCCAAACGTTACTGCAGACGCCACTGTCACTGAGCCTGATAGCACAGTACCGAGCTACCTTTGCCACGTTGCCAGAACGCATGAGAAGCATTGATACGAACCGCTTTGATTATTTGACGCAGGAAGATCGGCAAGGCTTTCAGATCACGCGATTCCAGGAAAGCTGGCCACATATGATCGCGCTAGTCGAGAAGGTGCCAGCTGGCCTCACGCTTCAGAACCCCGCCAGTGCACGCCTTGCATTGATAAACCAACAACCTCTATTACTCGACTGGCAAGGCTGGAGCCATGATACCCTGGGCGCCCATTGGCCCCTCTCGGCCAAACTTAATAAAGAAGTACTCGCGCTGTTGTCGGCAAACTGGCCGCAGCTCACCCAGAGCCCCGAGTGGGAAGCGCTGCACTCCCCGGAAGAAGCCACGCTCCATATTGCGCTAGCCGCACGAGCCCATGAGTTTTGCCACCGCTGCCGCTACCATAATGACGCTGGCGCTCTCAATATGATGGCGGGTCTGTTAAAGGCTCATGAATCCCTGCGCGCAGACCCATAACCTCCGTTTCTCGTTTGCTTGACACGCAAATTTTGCCCGTTCATTACGTATTGGCCACCGGTACAATAGGCAACCCCGTTGGCCAGCGCTACCTTGTTTACAATGCCGCCAATAGGCTTTTCTGCGTCTGCAGTCAGTCAGCCTCGGCAACCCCTTAATCGAGCGGTGGGTGGAGAACAAGACATGGCAACGGTAATTGCGATTTCAGGTCAAGCATGGGCACGCGACGAAGATGGCAACCTGCGTGAACTGCGCATTGGTGACGTCATTCAGGAGGGTGAAACACTCATTACCTCCGCCGATGGTCGCGTCGAGCTGGACTTTGCCGACGGTACCGGCGCCAACGTGGTAGAGGGCGGCCAGGAAGTCGCCGTTACCCCTGAGCTGAACACAGACGCCATTGTCGCCACCGATGCCAGCGCCCAGGACGACGACCTGGAAGCCCTGCTCGCCGCCCTCGAAGATGAAGACGGTGACCTGCTCGATCTCCTCGATGCCACTGCTGCCGGCGCTGGCGCAGGTGGCGGCGGTGGCGGCGGCAGCAGTTTCGTACGCGTTGCCCGTATCGCCGAAGAAACCGACCCACAAAGCTTCAGCACCGACGGCGGCCTGGAAGGTGCCGAATTCGTAGAGTTTGACGGAGGCGCTGCCGCTGCCGCTATTGCTGACGATACAGATGCCGACGCCGATGCAGATTCCGACGCGGATGCGGATGCGGACGCAGATGCCGATGCGGATGCGGACGCCGATGCAGACGCAGACGCAGATGCAGATGCAGATGCTGACGCTGACGCTGACGCGGATGCCGATGCCGATGCCGATGCCGATGCTGACGCAGATGCCGACGCAGACGCTGATGCCGATGCGGATGCCGATGCGGATGCAGACGCTGACGCCGATGCCGACTCAGACGCCGATGCGGACGCGGAT